>NZ_JBEZBW010000068.1:0-44909 GCF_040647305.1 Saccharothrix sp. NPDC042600
GGCGGCGGGGCGGGCGGCGGCGCTGTGCGGGCGCGCCCCTGGCGGTTGCCGCGGGCGAGGTCGGGCGGGCGGCCCTGGTGACTGCCCGAGCAGCCCTGCCGGGCGGTCTTGCCGGCTGCCGGCAGCCGCATGCCGTCCGCGGCCAGGCGCTCGGCGGTCGCCCGCCCGATCCCCCGCGATCCACCAGTGACGATCGCGACGCGCGTGTTCATCTCGGTCCCCTCCTCGGTCGTGTTCACACCGATAATGGAACCACGGTAGCAGCGCTATTGCAACATCGTTAACACGATCGTGTTATCGCCGCTAACCGACGAGGTCGCGAACCACCTCCACCGCACCCGCCGCCAACGTCGGAACGCTCGGCACCACGAACGACGTGTCCGCCGTCGCCGACCCGAGGCTGAGCACGTCCCGCGACCGCACCTCCACCCCGCCCCGCTCCGGCAACCCCACCAACCCACCCGCCAGCAACGACCCCACCAACGGCTCGGCCACCGCCGGCACGGCGTGGGACCGCGGGTTCACCGCGTTCACCACCACGTCCGCCACGACCTCCTCGTCCCCGACCACCCGGAACCCCCGCGCGACCCGCTCCACCTTCACCACCCCGCGCAGCAGCCGCAGGCGACCCGACTCGAACTCCCGCAACAGCAACTCCCCGTTCAACGGAGCCATGGGCGAGGCAAGGCTGTTGATCGCCCGAAAATGCCTGCGCCGCACCAACTCCCGGTCAACCGGGGACAACAGCCGCCACGCCGCCGAGCCCAACATGTGCACGGCCGCCGTGACCAACCGCCGCCCCAGGTACACCGAGTCCACTTCGGACAGTTGACGGCGCAGACGGGCCACCGGGTCCTCCGGAGCACTCAGTTCGCGCACCAGCGGCTCCAGGTCCTGGCCGACGGCTGCCAGTTCCGAGCGCAGCAGGTCCACCAACCCCTCCCGCGACCCCACCAGGTTCTCGCGCACCAAGTGCCGGAACTCCAACGCCACCGGCCGTTGCTGCACGTGCGGCAGGACACCGGTACGCGACACCAGCGTCACCGGCCCGGTGTGCCCGGTCGCGGTCAACGCCGCCACCACGTCCACCGCCGTCAACCCGCTCCCGATCACGGCCACATGCGCGTCGGACGGCACATCGGCCACCGTGCGCGCCAACGGGTAAGGCTCCAGCACGAACCCCGGACCGCCGTCGAGCCCGTAGTGGTCGAACGGCGACCCGCCGCCCACGGCCAGCACGGTCCGGTCCACCCGGTGCTCACCGGACGCCGTCCGCAGGGGCGCGGCACCCACCACCCGCTCGTTCACCACGCTGACCCGCCACCCCGCCGACCGCAGCCGCGCGATCGCGTCCGTCGCGGTTTCCTCCAAGTACTCACCGAACACCGCACGCGGCACGATCTGCACGCCCATCCGCGCGTCCAGGTACCCACCACGGCCCTCCAACCAGCGCATGTAGTGCGCACGGTCCGAGTGCCGGATCGACATGAGCACCGGCGGCGCGTTCACCCGCACCGCCTCCAGGTCCGGCTGGTACGCCCGCCCCCGCCACAACCACGGCGACTCCTCGAACACGGTCACCCCGCCGGGAGCCACGTCCGCCAGGGACAACGCGTCGAGCAGCGCCACGCCGGCCGCGCCGGCTCCGATGATCCCGATCTTCATGACCACGACACTCGCCGGCCGCGCACCCCGGCCGCCATCCCCCGTTTTCGGGGTTGTCCCAGGCCGGCGGCCGGGCGCATGATCGAGTGCATGGACTCCGCCCTGGCCCTGTTCGAGGAGGCGTCGCGCACCCTGCGCCGGTCGGTCCCGTTCGACGCCGCGGTGTGGCAGGCCAGCGACCCGGCCACCGGCCTGGCCACCGCACCGATGCGGGCGGAGAACCTGGGCGAGGACGGCTGCGACACGTACTGGGACAGCGAACTGCTGGCGGAGAAGGTGAACCTGTTCCGCGACCTGGCCCGCGCCCCGGTCCCGGTCGCCGCGCTGCGGGACGGCACCTCCGACGCCCCCGAGCACAGCGCCACCTACCGCCGGTTCCTCAAGCCGCGCGGCCTGGACGACGAGTTGCGCGCGGTGCTGCGGGCGGACGGCCAGTGGTGGGGCCAGGTGAGCCTGTTCCGGGAGCGGGGCAGGGCGGCGTTCACCCGGCGCGAGATCGCCACGGCGGCCGAACAGCTCGCCCCGCTGGGCAAACGGCTGCGGACGTTCGCCGGCCTCCGGCCCCCGGTTCCATCCTCGCACGGGGGTATGACAGCCGGGCCGGGGTTGCTGTTGTTCGACCTGTCGGGCGGGTTGCTGTCGATCAACGACGAGGCGCGCGAACTGCTCGCCGCCATGCCGGACAGCCCCTCGTCGCAGAGCCGTTTCGGGGTCCGAGTGCCGGCGTGGGTGCACAGCACGGCGGCCCGAGCGCTGACCGGCGACGACACCCGCGTCCGCGCGCGGGACCGGACCGGGCGCTGGTTGGTGTTCCACGCCTCCTGCCTGCGCGAGGAGTCCGGCGCGGCCACGCAGACGGCGGTGGTCGTGGAGCCCGCCAAGCCGGCGGACGTCGCGTCCCTGCTCACCGCCGCCTACGGCCTCACCGAACGCGAGCAGGAGATCACCGGCCTGGTCGCGCGCGGGTTGAGCAGCGCGCAGATGGCCCGCGGCCTGCACCTCTCCCAGCACACGGTCCGCGACCACGTGAAGGCGGTCTTCGCCAAGACCGGCGTCAACAGCCGGGGCGAGCTGGTCGCGAAGCTCTACACCGACCACTACCGGGGGCTGAACCAGGACGCCAGGGTCCGGGTCTGGCCGGGTTGAGCCCCCGGCAGCGGGTCAGCGGTTGCGGCGCTTGGTCCACACGTCGTAGGCCACGGCCGCGAGCAGCACCAGGCCCTTGACCAGCATGACCTTCTCGCTCTGCGCGCCGATCAGGGACATGCCGTTGTTGATCACCGCCATGATCAGGCCGCCGGTGATGGCGCCGACGACCTTGCCCACCCCGCCCTGCACCGCCGCGCCGCCGATGAAGGCCGCCGCGATGGCGTCCAGCTCGAAGTTGAACCCGGCCGTCGGGCCCGCCTGGTTGAGCCGGCCCGCGAAGACCACGCCCGCCAGCGCGCCCAGCACGCCCATGTTGACGAAGATCCAGAACGTCACGGACTTGACGTTCACGCCGGACAGCGTCGCCGCCTGGACGTTGCCGCCCACCGCGTAGATCCGCCGCCCGAACACGGTCCGGTTCGCCACCAGCGAGTACCCGATGACCAGCACGGCCAGCAGCACCAGCACCCACGGCAGGTTCCGGAACCGCGCCAACTGCACCACCACGGCCATCACGACCAGCCCGGCGCCGGCGAGCTTCGCCACGAACACCCACATCGGGTCCACGGTCTGCCCGTACCCGATCCGGCCGGCCCGCGCCCGCCACTGCGCCCCGCCCAGGCCCGCGACCACACCGAGGCCGACCAACAGCGACAACAGGTCCGCGCCACCCAGCGGGCCGAGCCCGACGTTGCCCAGGTAGCCCTCGACGAACCCGTTGGACAGCGTCCGGATCTCCTGCGGGAACGGCCCGATGCCCTGGTTGCCCAGCACGGTCAGGGTCAGGGCGCGGAACACCAGCATCCCGGCCAGCGTCACGATGAACGCGGGGATCCCGAAGTAGGCGACCCAGTACCCCTGCCACGCGCCGATCAGCGCGCCCGCGCCCAGCGTGATCAGGACCGCCAGGCCCCACGGCAGACCCGCCTGCACGGTCAGCACCGCGCACAGCGCGCCGGTCACCGCGACCACCGACCCGGCCGACAGGTCGATGTGCCCGGCGATGATCACCAGGATCATCCCCACGGCCAGGATCAGGATGTAGGAGTTCTGCACGATGATGTTCGAGATGTTCTGCGGTTCGAGCAGAGCACCGTCGGTGATCACCGTGAACAGCACCACGATCAGCGCGAACGCCACGTAGATGCCGCTCTGCCGCAGGTTGAAGCGGAACCGGCGCGGGGCGGCGGCCGGCCCCGCCTGCACCGGGGCGGCGGTCTTGACACTCATCGGTTCAGTCCCTTGGTCATGTGCTGCATGAGGCGTTCCTGGGTCGCCTCGTCCCGGCTCACCTCGCCGGTCACGCGGCCCGCCGACAGCGCGTACACGCGGTCGCACAGGCCGAGCAGCTCGGGCAGTTCGGACGAGATCACCAGGACCGCCTTGCCGCGCGCGGCCAGTTCGTTGACGATCGTGTAGATCTCGTACTTGGCGCCCACGTCGACGCCGCGCGTGGGTTCGTCGAGGATCAGCACGTCCGGGTCGGTCTGCATCCACTTGGCCAGCACGACCTTCTGCTGGTTGCCGCCGCTCAGCGCGGCGGTGGGGGTCAGCACGTCCGGGGCCTTGATGCCCAGCGACCGCCGGTGCGCCTCGGCGACCGCGAACTCCTCGCCCTCCCGCACCCAGCCCCGCGAGGCCAGGCGGGGCAGGGCCGCGGCGGAGATGTTGCGCTTGATGTCCTCGATCAGGTTCAGCCCGTACCGCTTGCGGTCCTCGCTGACGTACGCGATGCCGTGCTTGATGGCGTCACGCACGGTCTTCAGCTCGACCTCGCGACCGTCCTTGACGATCCGACCGGAGATGCGCACGCCGTAGGAGCGGCCGAACACGCTCATCGCCAGTTCGGTGCGCCCCGCGCCCATCAGGCCGGCCAGGCCGACGATCTCCCCGCGCCGCAACGTCAGCGACGCGCCGGAGACCACGACCCGGTCGGGCTGGACCGGGCTGTGCACCGTCCAGTCCTCGATCCGCAGCACCTCGTCGCCGATGCGCGGCTCGCGCGGCGGGAAGCGGTGCTCCAGGTCGCGGCCGACCATGCCGGAGATGATCCGGTCCTCGGTGGCCTCGGCGACGTCCATCGTCTCCACGGTCCGGCCGTCGCGGATGACCGTGATCCGGTCGGCGACGTCCATGACCTCGTTGAGCTTGTGGGAGATGATCACGCACGTGATGCCCTGGTCGCGCAGGCCGCGCAGCAGGTCCAGCAGGTGCGCGGAGTCGTCGTCGTTCAGCGCGGCCGTGGGCTCGTCCAGGATGAGCAGCGAGACCTCCTTGGACAGCGCCTTGGCGATCTCGACCAGCTGTTGCTTGCCCACGCCGAGGTCCGCGATCGGTGTCGTCGGGTTCTCCCGCAGGCCCACGCGCGCCAGCAGCTCGGCCGCCGCGTGGTTGGTGCGGTTCCAGTCGATGAACCCGCGCGTGGCCTGCTCGTTGCCCAGGAACAGGTTCTCCGCGATGGACAACTGCGGGCACAGCGCCAGCTCCTGGTGGATGATCACCACGCCGCGCCGCTCGCTGTCGCGCACGGAGGAGAACCGGCACTCCTCGCCGTCGAAGAAGATGCCGCCGTCGTAGGACCCGTGCGGGTGCACGCCCGACAGCACCTTCATCAGCGTGGACTTGCCCGCGCCGTTCTCGCCGCACACCGCGTGGATCTCACCGCGCCGCACGGCGAACGTGACGTCGTGCAGCGCGGTGACCCCACCGAACCTCTTGGTGATGCCGCGCATCACCAGGATGTCGTCGGACAAAGCCATCACTTCAACTGGTCGGCGGTGTAGTAGCCCGAGTCCACCAGGACCTTCTGGTAGTTGGCCTTGTCCACGGCCACCGGCTGCAACAGGTAGGACGGGACGACCTTGTTGCCGTTGTCGTAGTCCTTCTCGTTGTTCACCTGCGGCTTGCCGCCCTTGAGCACGGCGTCGGCCATGTCCACGGTCACCTTCGCCAGCTCACGGGTGTCCTTGAAGATGGTCGAGTACTGCTCGCCCGCGATGATGGACTTCACCGACGCCACCTCGGCGTCCTGGCCGGTCACGACCGGGTAGGGCTGGTCGGCGGTGCCGTAGCCGTTGGACTTCAGCGCCGACAGGATGCCGATCGACAGGCCGTCGTACGGCGAGAGCACGCCGTGCACCTTCCCGCCGCGGTAGGTGGTGGTGAGGATGTCCTCCATGCGCTTCTGCGCCGTGGCGGGGTCCCACCGCAGGATCGCGACGGTCTTGAAGTCCTTCTGGCCGCTCTTGACGTTCAGCGTGCCCTTGTCGATGTACGGCTGGAGCACCGACATCGCGCCGTTGAAGAAGAACGTGGCGTTGTTGTCGTCCGGCGACCCGGCGAACAGCTCGATGTCGAACGGGCCGGTCGCGCTGCCCGGACTGCCGTCGGCGTTGCGCAGCTTCAGACCGGTCAACAGGGAGTTCGCCTGCTCGACGCCGACCTTGAAGTTGTCGAAGGTGGCGTAGTAGTCCACGTTCGGGCTGTTGCGGATCAACCGGTCGTAGGCGATGACCGGGATGTTCGCCGCCTTGGCCTGCTCCAGCTGGGTGGTGATCGCGGTGCCGTCGATCGAGGCGATCACCAACAGCCGCGCGCCCTTGGTGATCTGGTTCTCCAGCTGGTTGACCTGGGTGGGGATGTCGTTCTCCGCGTACTGGAGATCGACCTTGTAGCCCTTGGCCTCCAACGACTTCTTGATGTTCTCCCCGTCGTGGATCCAGCGTTCCGAGGACTTGGTGGGCATGGTGACGCCCACGAGCGCACCCTCGGCGGACTGGCCCTGCTGGTCGACCGTCTTCTCCGACGACCCGCAGGCGGTGGCCAGCACCGCTGCGGCGGCCAGGACCGCGATCTTCGTCAACCTCATTGTTGCTCCTTGCGGCGGTGGGTGTCTCTAGCGCAGGCCCTGCGCGAGTCGGTGGTAGGCGGCGTTCCAGCGCAGCCGGTCGGTGAACGACTCCGCCGTCGTGGCGGCGTCGATCAGGGCCAGTTCGGTGCCGGTCATGGTGGCCAGGTCGCGCAGCGCCTCCGCGCCGACGGCCTGGGTGAGCACCGTGTGGTGCGGTCCGCCGGCGGTCAGCCAGGACTCGGCGGACGTGCTCAGCGACGGCGCGGGCTTCCACACCGCGCGCGCCACGGGCAGGTTGGGCAGCGGCTCGTCCGGCGCGACGACCTCGACCTCGTTGGCCACCATCCGGAACCGGTCGCCCAGGTCGGCCAGGCCGATCACCACGCCGGGTCCGGGCGCGGCGTCGAACACCAGCCGGACCGGGTCCTCCCGGCCGCCGATGCCCAGCGGGTGGACCTCGCACGAGGGCCGGTCGGCCGCGATGCTCGGGCACACCTCCAGCATGTGCGCGCCCAGCACCTTCGGCTCCCCCGGCCCGAAGTGGTAGGTGTAGTCCTCCATGAACGAGGTGCCGCGACCGGTGCCCGCGCCCATCGCCTTCACCGTCGCGAGCAGCGCGGAGGTCTTCCAGTCGCCCTCGCCGCCGAAGCCGTAGCCGTCGCCCATCAGCCGCTGCACGGCCAGGCCCGGGAGCTGGCGCAGCCCGCCCAGGTCCTCGAAGTTCGTGGTGAACGCCCCGAACCCGCCCTCGGTCAGGAACTGCCGCAACCCGGCCTCGATGCGCGCCGCGTAGCGCAGCGACTCGTGCCGCTCGCCGCCGCGCGCCAGCTCCGGGGCCAGCCGGTAGGTGTCGGCGTACTCCGACACCAGCAGGTCGATCGACTCGTCGGACACCCCGTCGACCAGCGCGACCAGGTCGTTGACGCCGTAGGTGTTCACCGACACGCCGAACCGCAGCTCGGCCTCGACCTTGTCGCCCTCGGTCACGGCCACGTCGCGCATGTTGTCGCCGAACCGGGCCAGCCGCAGCGACCGCAGGTGCGTGTAGCCGGTCGCGGCGCGCGCCCAGCCGTCGATGCGGTCGGCCAGCACCGGGTCGCTCGCGTGCCCGACCACGGTCTTGCGCGCCACCCCGATCCGGGTTTGCACGTAGGCGAACTCGCGGTCGCCGTGCGCGGCCTGGTTGAGGTTCATGAAGTCCATGTCGATGGTCGACCACGGCAGGGACTCGTTGTGCTGGGTGTGCAGGTGCAGCAACGGCTTCTGCAACGCGTCCAGGCCGGTGATCCACATCTTGGCCGGCGAGAACGTGTGCATCCACGCGATGACGCCGACGCACGCCGGGTCGGCGTTGGCCTCCTGCATCACCTTGCGGATGGCCGCGGTGTCGGTCAGCACGGGCTTCCACACCAGCTCGGCGCTGATCCGCCCCGACGCGCCGAGCATGCGCTGGATCTGCTGCGACTGCCCCGCGACCTGGTCGAGCGTCTCCGGGCCGTAGAGGTGCTGGCTGCCGGTGAGGAACCAGACCTGGGGCTTCGCGGCGGACGACATGGGCACTCCTTGTGCTGGGCTCGACATTGCGGGGCTCACTGCCCGTAGACGTTCTGGTAGCGCGCGTAGAGGCGGTCGACGTGCTCGGGGTCGATCGGGTCGGGCTTGCCGAGCTGCTGTGCGATGTGGACGGTCCGCGCCACGTCCTCCAGCATCACGGCCGCCTTCACCGCCGAGCGGGCGTCCTTGCCGACCGTGAACGGGCCGTGGTTGCGCATCAGCACCGCCGGGGACCGGCTCTCCCGCAACGTCTCCACGATCCCGCGCCCGATCGAGTCGTCGCCGATGAGCGCGAACGGCCCCACCGGGATGTCCCCGCCGAACTCGTCCGCGATCATCGTGAGCACGCACGGGATCGGCTCGCCGCGCGCGGCCCACGCCGTGGCGTAGGTCGAGTGCGTGTGCACCACTCCCCCGACCTCGGGCATGTGCCGGTACACGTAGGCGTGCGCGGCGGTGTCCGAGGAGGGCGCGAGTTCGCCGTGCACGAGGTTGCCGTGCAGGTCGGTGACGACCATGTTCTCCGGTGACAGCTCGTCGTAGGACACCCCCGACGGCTTGATCACCATCAGGTCCTCGCCCGGCACCCGCGCCGACACGTTGCCCGCGGTCCAGATGACCAGCTCGTACCGGGTCAGCTCGCGGTGCAGCTCGGCCACGCCGTGGCGCAGCGCGTCCAGGACCTTCATCGGCCGGCCTCCCCCTTGGTCGCCTTGCGCTCGACCGCCTGGCGGCGCAGGACCTTCAGCCGGTGCATGACCTCGTTCGCGCCCCGGCCGAAGTAGTCGTGCAGCTCCTGGTACTCCACGAACAGCCGCTCGTAGGCCTCGACGTTGGCCGGCACCGGCTCGTACACCGACCGCTCGACCTTGCCCATGGCCGCCGCCGCGGCGACGATGTCGGGGAACGCGCCCGCCGCGACCGCCGCGTGCATCGCCGAGCCCAGCGCCGGGCCCTGCTCGGACCCGATCACCGACAGCGGCAGGTTCGTGACGTCGGCGTAGATCTGCATCAGCAGCGCGTTCTTCACCAGGCCGCCCGCGATGACCAGCTCGGTCACCGGCACGCCCGAGTCGGTGAACGCGTCGATCACCATGCGGGTGCCGTAGGCGGTGGCCTCCAGCAGCGCGCGGTAGGTGTCCTCGGCGCGGGTGGCCAGCGTCTGGCCGACGACCACGCCGGACAGCTCGTGGTCCACCAACACCGACCGGTTGCCGCTGTGCCAGTCCAGCGCGATCAGGCCGTGCTCGCCGATCTCCTGCCCGGCGGCCAGCTCGGTGAGCAGCTCGTGGACGCCGATGCCGCGTTCCCGCGCCCGCTCGTGGTACTCGGGCGGGACGCCGTGGTTGACGAACCACGCGAAGATGTCGCCGACACCGCTCTGCCCGGCCTCGTAACCCCACAGGCCCGGCACGATCCCGCCGTTGACGACACCGCACATGCCCGGCACGTCCCGCAGGTCCACGCCGTTCATCACGTGGCACGTCGAGGTGCCCATGATCGCGACCATCACGCCCGGCTCCACGGCCTTGGCCGCGGGCGCGGTGACGTGGGCGTCGACGTTGCCGACGGCGACCGCGATGCCCTCGCGCAGCCCGGTCCACCCGGCCGCCCGGGCGGTGAGGCCGCCGGCGCGGTCGCCCAGCGCGCCCAGCGGGTGGTCGAGCTTGTCGGCGACGAACCGCTCGAAGTCGGGGTTGAGCTCCTTGAGGAACTCCGGCGACGGGTAGGCGTCGTCCTGGCGGATGCCCTTGTACCCGGCGGTGCACTCGTTGCGCACGTAGACGCCGGCGAGCTGCCAGACGATCCAGTCCGCGGCCTCGACCCAGTGCTCCATCGCCGCGTAGACCTCGGGGGCCTCCTCCAGCACCTGGAGGCCCTTGGCGAACTCCCACTCGGAGGAGATCAGGCCGCCGTAGCGGGGCAGCCACGGCTCGCCGCGCCGTTCGGCCAGGTGGTTGATCCGGTCGGCCTGCGGCTGGGCGGCGTGGTGCTTCCACAGCTTGACGTAGGCGTGCGGGTGGTCGGCGAACTCGGGCAGCTCGTTGAGCGGCGTGCCGTCGGCCGTGGTCGGGACCATCGTGCACGCGGTGAAGTCGGTGCCGATGCCGATCACGTCCGCCGGGTCGGCGCCCGCGGCCTCCAGAGCGGCGGGGACGGCGTGGCGCAGCACGTCGACGTAGTCGGAGGGGACTTGGAGCGCCCAGTCGGGCGGCAACGCGCGGCCCGAGGGCAGGGCGCGGTCGAGCACGCCGTGCGCGTAGTCGTGGACCGCGCTGCCGAGCTCGGCCCCGTCGCGGACCCGCACCACGACGGCGCGGCCGGACAGGGTGCCGAAGTCGACGCCCACCACGAGTGGGTCGTTGGTCATCGGGGATGGCCTTCCTGAGAAGCGATGTGATGCAGTGTTATCGCTAACAATTAAGACGTCAAGAGATGGCCGGTCTCGGGCTGGAAACAGCACCGAACCGAGTTGTTAACGCACTCACGGGAGAGCGGACGGCCACGCCGGGTGTTGCGCAAAGCGGACCGCCGTCCAAGGCGCGCCGGCCACCGGCGGGACGCGCGCCGGGCGCGCCGGCCACCGGGCGGGAGGTGCGCCGGGCGGGACGTGCGCCGTGGGCCGGCACATCCGCCGATCGACCCCGACCCGCCAAGCTTGCCCGCCGACGCGCTCGCGCGCCAGCCACCGAGCCGGTCCGTCCGCACGCCGGCCACCGAGCCGGTCCATCCGCACGCCGGCCGCCGAGCCGGGTCCATCCGCGCGCCGGCCGCCGAGCCCGTCAGCCGAGCCCGTCAGCCGAGCCGGTCAGCCCGCGGCCCGGCGGCCCCGGCGTTCTACTTGGGTGGCGCGACGCTGCCGCGGCTGATCAGGGCCGGGGCGATGGTGCGGCGCGTGTCGGCCGCCCCGCCGTCGGCGACCTGGGCCAGCAGCAGGTCCAGGGCTTCCCGCGCGACCGCCGCGAAGTCCTGTCGCACGGTGGTCAGCGGCGGGATGAAGAACTCCGCCTCGGGCACGTCGTCGAACCCGATCACGCTCACGTCCTCCGGCACCCGCCGCCCGCGTTCGTGCATCGCCCGCAGGATGCCCAGCGCCAGGTGGTCGTTCGCCGCGAACACGGCCGTGACCTCGGGCATCCGCGCGAGCATCTGCCCCGCCTGGTACCCGGCGCGGGCGCTCCAATCCGCGGGCACCAGCGGCGGGACCTCGGCGCCGGCGTCCTCCAGGGCCTTGCGCCACCCCTCGACGCGGCCCGAGCTGTCGAACCAGTTCGGCGGCCCCGACACGTGCCACACCGTCCGGTGCCCCACGTCGAGCAGGTGCTTGGTGGCGGCGTACGCGCCCGCTTGCTGGTCCACGGTCACCAGCGGCGTCGGGCGGGCCGGGTCGCCGTCGATGGTCACCACCGGCACGCCCGCGGGGATGTCGGCCAGGGCGTCGTTGGCCGACGCGGTCGGGGCGATCACCACGATCCCGGCCACCCGCTCGTCGCGGTGCCGCTCGACGGCCCGGTTGATCGACGCGTGGTCCAACTCCTTGACCCGGCCGACGCTGACCGCGAAGCCCGCGCCCGCGGCCGCCTCCTCGAACGCCGCCAGCAACGACGCCGGCCCGTACAGGGTGGAGTTCTGCGCCACCACGCCGATCAGCTGCGACCGCCCGGTCACCAGCGCCCGCGCGGCCTTGTTCGGCCGGTAGCCCAGCTCGGCGATCGCCGCCCGCACCCGCAGCCGGGTCTGCTCGCGCACGTTGGGGTGGTCGTTCAGCACGCGCGAGACGGTCTGGTGCGACACGCCCGCGAGTCTCGCCACATCCGTCATCGCGGGGTCGCGCGAGGTCTTGTTCTCCACTGCCGCACCCTCATCCCGGCTCATGATCGTCCACTTCGGATGTTAGCGATAACACCAGCTGTCCACCAGCGCGCGTGCCCGACACCCATTGTCCACCACGCCGGCGACGCGCGAGGGCAGGTCCGCGCCCCCGCGCGTCGCGGGCGGTCAGCCCACCCGGAAGGTGGCCCGCTGCCGCGCCTCGCGGGACGTCCCGAGCCGCGCCACCACCAGCCGCCCGGTGTCGTGCGTGACGTGCAGGTCACCCTGCCGGAACATCACCCCCGTCCGGCTCTCGTCCCGCACGAAGCTCGCCGCGCGCCCGTAGGCGTCGGTGTCCTCGTACGGGTCGATGCGCAGGTCCGTGCCGTCGGTCCGCACGTACCGGTCGGGGAAGTTCACCGACTGCAACGCCACCGTGCCCGCGCCCAGGAACCCCGCGACCACCCGGAACTGCGAGTCCGCCAGGTCGCGGACGTCGCCGTCCACCCGCAGCCGGTACTCGTGGTGCCGGACCACCGCGTGCGGCGCGTCCAGCGGGTGCAGCCGCACGGGCGGCTCACCCCGACCGACCGGCACGCCGAAGCTGGGCGTGCCGTCGGCGTTCCAGTACAGCCGCTGCACGCGGGTGTGCCGGTTGGGGTCGAACAGCGGGTCGCCGGTGATGTCGCGGTAGTCCCGCGCGTGGTAGACCAGCACGTCCACGTCCCCGACGCGGGTGAACGAGTTGTGCCCCGGCCCGTACTGGCTCGTGGCGGTGTTGGTGGTGAAGACCGGCCGCGGCGACTTGGTCCACGACCGCGCGTCGAGCAGGTCCGCGTTCTCGTCGGCGGTCAGCAGGCCCATGCAGTACCGGGCGTCGGTCGCGCTGGCGGAGAAGGTGACGAACACGCGGCCGTTGCGGATCAGCACCGCCGGACCCTCGTTCACCTTGAACCCCTGCACCTCCCAGTCCAGCGTCGGCACGGCGATGCGCACCGGCGCGGACGCCAGCGCCAGCGGCGAGGCCATCTCGGCGATGTAGAGGTTGCTGTTGGTGGCGATGCCGGGTTCGCTCTGCGCCCACACGAAGTACCGCTTGTCCCGGTGGACGAACGTGGTCGCGTCCAAGGTGAACGAGTCCCACCCGGTCACCATCTGCCCGCGCAGCGTCCACGTGGCCTCGCGCGGGTCCGCCGACGGCGACTCCAGCACGTAGGTGCGGATGCGGAAGGGCTGGTCGGAGTCGCCGGCGGCGAAGTAGATGTACCACTTGCCGTCGATGCGGTGCAGCTCCGGAGCCCAGACGTACCCGCCCATCGGGCCGGACGACGGCCGCCGCCACACCGTGCGTTCCCGGGCGGTGGCCAGTCCGTCCAGGGTGGACGCGCCCCGCACCACGATCCGGTCGTACTCCGGCACCGACCCGGTCAGGTAGTACATGCCGTCGGTGGGCGGGGTGACGAACGGGTCGGCCCGCTGCTCCACCAACGGGTTGCGCGAGGTCAGGACCGGCGTGGCCGGCGCGGCGGCCTCGACGTCCTGGGCGACCGCCCGACCCGCGGGCAGAGCGCCGGCGGCGGCCACGGCTCCCCCGGTCACCAGCAGGGATCGACGGCTGAGGCTCACGACAGTCTCCTGTCCTTGATGCGAATGAACGTCACGGAGTGGGCCGGGAAGGTGTGCGAGAACGACGTCTTCACGCCGCGCAGGGTGCTTTCCCTGGCCCGCACCGGCTGGAAGAACTCGGTGTTCATGTCGTCGGGACCGCCCTGGACGGTGGTCACCTTGGCGGTGTTGGCCACGGCCACCCGGTTGCCGAGGTCGAGCTTGACCCGGGCCGGCGACGCCTGGGCGTTGACGACCTTCACCACCAGTTCGCCGGTGGCCAGGTCACGCGTCACGACCTGGCGGAACGGCTCGGCGACCTTGTCGTCGGTGAACTCGCCCCACTTCTGCCCGTTCAGGAACAGCTCGACGTGCCGCCCGCGCACCGAGACCCGCAGGTCGTAGGTGCGCCCCGTCTCGACGCGCGTCCCGTTGGCCAGCAGGGTGGACTTGCCGCCGCCGACCGCCTTCTCCACGGCCGACTGGGTGTTGTTCCAGCCGCCCAGGTTCCACCAGTAGAAGTTGCCGGTGTCCTTGACGCCGAACGCGACCAGGAACCCCTCCGCGCCGGACAGCTTGGTGGCCTTGACGTCGAGGTCGTAGTCGCGCCAGTTCACGTCGCCGGCGGTGACGAGGGTGTCCTGTGCCGCCGCGTCGGACTGCACGTACCGGCCGCCGGAGACCGCCCACGAGCCGCGCCCGGCCGCCCGCGTCCACTGCGCGTCGGTGCCCGAGAAGTCGTCGGAGAACAGCTTCGCGCCCGTGGCGGAGGTGACGGAGACGTCGTCGTAGGCGGCGCTGGTGGCCCAGGTGGACAGCCCGATCGCGCCGGTGATCGGCCCGGCGACCGACGGCGTGGAGGTCTGCGTGCTCGGCACCACGTGGTCGCCCACGTTGGTCATGAACAGCTTCTGCACCTCGTAGTTCGCCGAACCCCAGGAGGCGTGGTTGTTGAGCCAGATCATGTCCGGCTGCCACTGCACGTAGTCCTGGTTGGCGAACAGCGGCGCGTAGGACGCCAGCTTCACCACGTCGGCGTTGCGCTCCAGACCGGTCATGTACGCGGCTTCGGCGAGCGCGTTGGACAGCTTGTTGCCCTGGGAGGCGTATTCCCCCAGGAACACCTTGGGGCCGTTGCGGTCGTAGCTGTCGTACCGGTTGTTGTTCTGGAGGAACCAGTCCGGGCTGTTGTAGTAGTGCTCGTCCACCATGTCCACGCCGCCCTGCTTGTTGAGCTGCCACAGGCGGTCGAACGTGGTTCCGGTGTCGTCCGGGCCGGAGTTGCTGATCACCGTGATGTCCGGGTGCTTCGCCTTGATGGCGTCGCGGAACTGCACGAAGTTGGCGAAGAACTGGCCGGGCAGGTTCTCCTCGTTGCCCACGCCCAGGTGGGTGAGCTTGAACGGCTCGGGGTGGCCCATGTCGGCGCGCAGCCTGCCCCACGTCGAGGTGGCGGGGCCGTTGGCGAACTCGATCAGGTCGAGGGTGTCCTGGATGTGGCGCTGCAGCAGGGCCGGGTCGTCGGTGGCGCGGTTCTGGCCGCAGCCGGTGACCAGCGCGGGCACGACGGGCAGCGGCATCGCGCCGATGTCCTCGGCGAACTGGAAGTACTCGTAGTAGCCCAGGCCGTAGGACTGGTTGTAGCCCCAGAAGTTCGCGTTGGTGGGCCGCTGCTCGACCGGGCCGACGGTGTCCTTCCACTGGTAGGAGCGGCGGCGCTCCCAGTTGGGAGCCTCGTAGCCGTAGTGGCTGTTGACGTTGACCAGGCAGCCGCCGGGGAAGCGCAGGAAGCCCGGCTTGAGGGCGGCGACCTTCTCGGCCAGGTCGGCGCGCAGGCCGTTGGGCCGGTTCTTGTAGGTGTCGCGCGGGAACAGCGACACCATGTCCAGCCGCAGCGTGCCGGCGCCCGCGCCGCGGACCGCGAGCCGGCCGACCGTGCTGGACTTCGCCGCCAGGAAGCTGCCGGTGTACTTGGTCCAGGCGTCGCCGCGGACCTGGACGGTCACCGCGTCGGCCAGCGGCGCGCCGGCCGGGTCGGTGAGGGACGCGGTCACGGTGGTGGCGGGCTGGTCGGTGCGCGCCCACACGGAGAAGTCGTAGCGCTTGCCCGCCACGACGTTGACGCCGGAGTTGTAGCCGGAGTTCACCACCCCGGCGGGCAGGCCCAGCTTGAGGTGGCGGCGGTTGCGCTCGTGCAGGCGCTGGTCGTCGTCGACGACCTCGATCGTGCCGCCGGCCAGCGGCGCCCACGACGTGAGGCCGCTGTAGGAGGCGTTGTCGACGCGGTCGTACTCGAACGACCGGTTCTGCACCAGCTCGGCGTACAGGCCGCCGTCGGCGGCGCGGTTGATGTCCTCGAAGAAGACGCCGTACATGGTGTCGGCGATGTCGGCGCCCCGGGCGGTGGGATCGACCGTGAGCGTGTAGTCGGTCTCGGCGGCGGCCTGCGCGCCGGGGACGGCGGCGGCCAGGCTCGCGGCCAGCAGGGCGGCGAGCACGCGTGATCGGGACATGGGTCGGTTGGGCTCCTGTCGATTGGCGGTTCGTCAGGGGAAGGCGGCGCGGACGCGGTCGGGCGCGACGCGGACCTGTATCGAGACGGTCACTGAATCGAGTCCGCGGAGCAGGTCGTCCGGTAGTTTCACGTGCCCGTCCACGCCGCCGAGCGCGCGGCCCTCGGCGCCCGGCGGTGTGGTGTCGCCGCTCGCCGCGGCGTGGCGGCCGTGGCCGCAGGAGTCGGTGACGGTCGTGCCCGAGGTCTCGTCCAGCGCGTAGCGCACCACGAGCCCGTCGGCGGCTTGGGCGGGTGGTGCGGTCAGGAGGGTGCCCGCCAAGGTCGGCACGGCGGCCGGCGAACGGATCATGCCGACGTTCTCCTCGTCGTCGGGAAGTGGCGTCACGGTGGCCCGCGCCACAAAAGTGAGCGCTAACATAGGTCGCCTGCTCGAACGGTGTCAACGATGCAAAATCGACGTGACTCAGGCCTTGACTCGCCGATTGTGAACGCTCACTCTTGTCCACCAAGTGACCACGGTCACCGCGGTGGAACTCGGAGGAAACCAGTGCTGAAGAAGATCACGGCAGCCGCAGGCGTGGTCCTGCTGAGCGTGCTGACCGCGTGCGGCTCGGGCGACGGCGGGACGTCGTCGCCGGCGGGCGCGAGCGACGGCATCACCATGGGCTTCGCCCAGGTCGGCGCCGAGAGCGGGTGGCGCACGGCGAACACCAAGTCGGTCCAGGACGAGGCGAAGGCCGCCGGGGTGGACCTGAAGTTCTCCGACGGCCAGCAGAAGCAGGAGAACCAGATCAAGGCGATCCGGTCGTTCATCCAGCAGAAGGTGGACGTCATCGCGTTCAGCCCGGTCGTGGAGACCGGCTGGGACGCGGTGCTGGAGGAGGCCAAGGCCGCGAACATCCCGGTGATCCTCACCGACCGCGCCATCGACTCCGACGACGACTCGCTCTACGCGACCTTCCTCGGCTCGGACTTCGTGGAGGAGGGCCGCAAGGCGGGCAAGTGGCTGGCGGAGAACGCCGGCGGCCCGGTGAACGTGGTGGAGCTGCAGGGCACCACGGGTTCCGCGCCCGCCAACGACCGCAAGAAGGGCTTCGCCGAGGCCATCGCGGCCAAGCCGGACATCAAGGTCGTGGAGTCCCAGACCGGTGACTTCACCCGTTCCGGCGGCAAGCAGGTCATGGAGGCGTTCCTGAAGTCCGTGCCCAAGATCGACGTGGTGTACGCGCACAACGACGACATGGGCCTGGGCGCGATCGAGGCCATCAAGGCCGCGGGCAAGGTGCCGGGCAAGGACATCCGGATCATCACCGTGGACGCGGTGAAGGACGGCATGACCGCGCTGGCCGCCGGCGAGATCAACTACATCGTCGAGTGCAGCCCGCTGCTGGGCAAGCAGCTGATGGACCTGGCGAAGAAGGTCGTGGCGGGCGAGCAGGTGCCCAAGCGGGTGGTGACCGAGGAGACCACGTTCACCCAGGAGCAGGCCAAGGCCGCGCTGCCCACCCGGCAGTACTGACCCCGGAGCGGTCCCCGGCGCGGTGGGCGCGGCGGGGACCGCTCCGACGCACCCACGAAGGCAGATCCATGACCGAACCGGTCGTCGACATGCGGGGCATCTCCGTGGAGTTCCCCGGCGTCAAGGCGCTGCAAGGCGTCGATTTCCGGCTGTTCCCCGGCGAGGTGCACGCCCTGATGGGCGAGAACGGCGCCGGCAAGTCCACCCTCATCAAGGCGCTCACCGGCGTGCACCGCCCGACCGGGCTGATCCGGCTCAACGGCGCGGAGGTCTCGTTCAGCGGCCCCGGGCAGGCGCAGGAGGCGGGGATCAGCACCGTCTACCAGGAGGTCAACCTCTGCGGGAACCTCACCGTCGCGGAGAACATCCTGCTGGGCCGCGAGCCCCGCCGGTTCGGCCGCATCGACGGCCGCGCGACCCGGCGCAGGGCGGCCGAGCTGCTGGAGCGCATGGGCCTGGCCATCGACCCGGGCTCGGTGCTGGCCGAGCACCCGATCGCGGTGCAGCAACTGGTGGCCATCGCGCGGGCGGTCGCCGTCGAGTGCCAGGTGCTGATCCTGGACGAGCCGACGTCCAGCCTGGACGCGGGCGAGGTCGCGGAGCTGTTCCGGATCATGCGCGTGCTGCGCGACGAGGGCGTGGCGATCCTGTTCGTCTCGCACTTCCTGGAGCAGGTCTACGAGATCTCCGACCGGATGACGGTGCTGCGCAACGGCCGGCTGGTCGGCGAGTACCGCACGGCCGAGCTGAGCCGGCTGGACCTGGTGTCGGCGATGCTGGGCCGGGAGCTGCGCGTGCTGGAGGAGCTGGAGGGGCAGGCGCACCCGGTGGACGACCGGCCGGTGCTGTTGCGCGCCACCGGCCTGGGGCGCAAGGGCGCGGTGGAGCCGTTCGACCTGGAGGTGCGGGCGGGCGAGGTGGTCGGGCTGGCCGGGCTGCTCGGGTCGGGGCGCACGGAGCTGGCGCGGCTGCTGTTCGGCGCGGACAGGGCCGACTCGGGCGCGTTGGAGTTCGACGGCAAGCCGCTGCACCTGCGCGGGCCGCGGCAGGCGATCGCGGCGGGCATCGGGTTCTGCTCGGAGGACCGCAAGGCCGAGGGCCTGGTGGCGGAGCTGAGCGTGCGGGACAACCTGGTGCTGGCGTTGCAGGCCTCGCGCGGCTGGACGCGGCCGTTGTCCCGGCGCACCAAGGACGAGCTGGTGGAGAAGTACGTGGCGATGCTGGACATCCGGCCCGCCACGCCGGACACGCCGATCCGCAACCTCTCCGGCGGCAACCAGCAGAAGGTGCTGCTCGCGCGGTGGCTGGTGACCAAGCCGAAGTTGCTGGTCCTGGACGAGCCGACGCGCGGCATCGACGTGGGCGCGAAGGCGCAGATCCAGAAGCTGGTGGCGGAGCTGGCGGCCGAGGGGGTGGCGGTGGTGTTCATCTCCGCCGAGTTGGAGGAGGTCGTGCGGGTGTCCGACCGCGTGGTGGTGCTGCGGGACCGGCGCAAGGTCGCCGAGCTGCGCGGCGCGGACGTGGACGAGGTCATGGCGCACATCGCGGGCGGGAGGGCCGCCGCGTGAACCGGCTGTGGTGGCCCCTGGGCGCGCTCGTGGCGTTGCTGGTGCTCAACGTCGTGGTGACGCCGTCGTTCTTCTCGATCCGCATGCAGGACGGGCACCTGTACGGCAGCGTGATCGACATCCTGAAGAACGGCGCGCCCACGTTGTTGATCGCGTTGGGCATGACGTTGGTGATCGCGACGCGGGGCATCGACCTGTCGGTGGGTGCTGTCGTCGCCATCGCCGCCGCGGTGACGTGCGAGTACATCGCGGGGTCGGGTGACCCGGGCAGCGCGACGACCGCGTTGGTGGGCATGGCCATCTCGTTGGGGCTGTGCCTGGTCCTGGGGCTGTGGAACGGGTTCCTGGTCGCCGTGCTGCGCATTCAGCCGATCGTGGCCACGTTGGTGCTGATGACGGCCGGGCGCGGCATCGCGATGCTGGTGACCGACGGCCAGATCATCACGGTGAACAACGAGACCTACCGGTCGGTGGGCGCGGGGTTCGTGCTGCTGCCGCTGGCGATCCTGATCAGCGTGGCGGTGCTGGCGCTGGTGGCGGTGGCGACCCGCAAGACCGCGCTGGGCCTGCTGATCGAGGCGGTCGGGGTGAACCCGGAGGCCAGCCGGCTCGCGGGCGTGCAGTCGCGGACGATCATCTGGACGGTGTACGTGTTCGCGGCGCTGTGCGCGGGCGTGGCCGGGTTGATGATCAGCTCGAACGTGAGCGCGGCGGACGCGAACAACGCCGGGTTGTGGATCGAGATGGACGCCATCCTGGCCGTGGTCATCGGCGGCACGTCGTTGGCGGGCGGGCGGTACTCGCTGACCGGGACGTTGCTGGGCGCGCTGGTGATCCAGACGTTGACCACGACCGTCTACACGGCCGGTATCGCGCCGGAGATCACGTTGGTGTTCAAGGCCGTCGTGGTGGTGCTGGTGATCCTGGTGCAATCGCCGAAGGTGCAGTCGCTGTTCCGGCGGCGACCCACCCGGCCGGTCGCGGAAGTGCTGAAGCCGCAGGAGGTGGCGAGCTGATGGCGTCCCAGAGCATTCCCAAGGCGCTGTCGGTCGGGCGGGTGCCGTCGCGGCACCTGCCGGTGGTGGCGACGTTCGCGTTGTTCGTGCTGACGTTCGGCGCGGGGTCGGTGTCGTTCGAGAACTTCGCGTCCGGGCAGGTGTTCGCGAACCTGTTCATCGACAACGCGCACCTGATCGTGCTGGCCGTGGGCATGACGTTCGTGATCCTGACCGGCGGCATCGACCTGTCGGTGGGGTCGGTGCTGGCGCTGTCCACGATGATCGCCGCCGCGGGGGTGAAGGCCGGGTGGCCGGTGCCGCTGGTGGTCGTGGTGGTGCTGCTGACCGGGTCGGTGCTCGGGCTGCTGATGGGCCTGATGATCCACAAGTTCGACGTGCAGCCGTTCATCGTGACGCTGGCGGGCATGTTCCTGGCGCGCGGGCTGTGCTTCGTGATCAGCATCGAGTCCATCAGCATCAAGGACAAGGGTTATCGGGCGCTGGGCATGGACCGCATCGCCCTGGGCGGCGGGGTGTCGATCACGAACAACGTGCTCATCGCGGTGGCGGTGCTGGTGGCGGCGATGTACGTGCTGCACCTGACCCGGTTCGGGCGCACCGTGTACGCGTTGGGCGGCAGCGAGCCCTCGGCGCGGCTGATGGGGTTGAAGGTCGGGTTCACCAAGGTCGGCGTGTACGTGGTGAGCGGGTTCTGCTCGTCGCTGGCCGGTCTGGTGTTCTCGTTCTACACCGCGTCCGGGTACGGGTTGCACGCGGTCGGCATGGAGCTGGAGGCCATCGCGGCGGTCGTCATCGGCGGGACGTTGTTGGCCGGTGGCGCGGGTTACGTGCTCGGGTCGGTGGTGGGCGCGCTGGTGCTGGGCACGATCCAGACGATCATCAGCTTCGACGGCACGCTCAACTCGTGGTGGACGAAGATCGTGATCGGCGCGCTGCTGCTGGCGTTCATCGTCCTGCACCGGCTCATCGTGCGGCGCTCGTCGGCGTGAGCCGGTCGGCGCGGTGGCGGTCGTGCCCGCCCTCGGGGGGCGAGCTGGGCCGCCACCGCGCCGACCAGCGCGGTGGCGTCACTGTCAGAACTTGTCGAGCGCGATGGCGTCGTAGGTGGTGGTCGGGGTCGGCGGGGTGCTGAAACGGCCGTTGACCAAATAGAAGCGGTTGCCCCAGGCCGCCACGGTCGCGGGCACGTCGAACCGCGGATCGGTCATCTGGACCACCACCCGGGCGCTGGACGCGTCGGCGCTCAGCTCCAGCTTGGTGAACAGGTTGACCCGGTTCTGCACCACGTACAGGTCGCGGCCCTCGCGCAGCAGACCGTCGTTGCGGGTCAGGACCACGCCGCCCAGGTCGATCTCCTTGGTGACGCCCTGGTGGTCCACCCGGAACAGCTTGCCGGTCGAGGTCTGGCCGATGATGAGCCCTTCGCCGTCCGGCGTGGTGACGATGCCGTTGGCGTTGGCGACGTCCGGGATGTCCTGCATCTCGCCGGTGAGCGGCACGCGGGTGACCTGGTCGGGCCGGGGCAGCTCGCCGCACGGGCCCAGCGGCAGCCGGTACAGGGTCGGCTCGTCGGAGTCGGTGACCCACACGGCGTCGCGGGTGATCACCAGGTCGTTGACGAACGACTCGCCCTCGAACAGCTTGTAGCTCGTGATGGCGCGACCCGAGAAGGCGTCGAGGACGCGCAGGTCGCCGCCCGTGCCGCCGGCGACGAACAACCGTCCCCGCCGCGGGTCCACCTTGAGCCCCAGCGACGGCGTGCCGGGCCCGGCCGCGAGCACCCGGCCCCGGCCGGTGGCCAGGTCCACCTGGTAGATCGACCCGTCGGCGCGCGAGCCGAAGTACGCGGTGGGCCACGGGCCGATCGCGATGCCCTCCGGCATGAACCCGTCGGGCAGCGGGAACCGGGTGGGGAACGCGGTCGCCCCCGCCGTCCCCGGCACGAGCACCGAAACCCCGAGTGCGGCGACCGCCGCCAACACAGCGCGTCTGCGCATGGATCCTCCCCTGGTGGTCTGTGGGCGGAAGTCTCACCGGTGCGGCCGGGGTGACTCCAATACCGCGTGGACCTGGCGACATACCCTGTGGGCATGTCGATCGACCTGCGGCTCATGCGCTACGTCGTGACCGTCGCCGACGAGGGCGGTTTCCAGCGGGCCGCCGACCGCCTGCACGTCGCGCAGCCCGCGTTGAGCCGGCAGGTGGGGCAGCTGGAGCGGACCCTCGGCGTCGAGCTGTTCACCCGGCGGCCCACGGCGTTGACCGACGCGGGGCGGGTGTTCGTGGCCTCGGCCCGGCGCATCCTGGGCGAGGCCGACCGGTTGGCCGAGCTGACGCGCGCGGCGGGGCGGGGCGAGTTCGGCACGGTGAGGCTGGGGCACGTGGTCAGCGCGTCCTTCGAGGCCGTGCCGCGCCTGGTGGACGTGGTGTCGCGGCGCTACCCGGGGGTGCGGGTGGAGACCACCGAGGCGTGGTCGGCGGAGCTGGCCGAAGGGCTGCGCTCGGGGCGGTTCGACGCGGCCCTGTCCCGCAGCCTCCCCGACGACCCCGACCTGGACCGCTTGACGGTGCACCGCGAAGACCTGGTCGTGGTGGTGAGCGACGAGCACGAGCTGTCCACCATGGACAAGGTGACGCCCGCCGACCTGACCGGGAGTGAACTGCTCCTGTCACCTCGGCACCTGCCGTCGTGGCGCGCCACGGTCCTGTCCGCGCTGCTCCCCGGCACGGTGGTGCGGGCCTCGCGCATGCCGGGCTGGCGGCGGTTCGACGAGCTGACCGCCGGGACGTTCGCCGTGGTGACCGAAACCGTGGGCGCGCACCGCCCGCCCGGCACCACCGCGCTGCGCTTCGCGGAACCGCCGTCGGTCGGCCTGGACCTGGTGTGGCGCCGGGACTCCGCCTCGCCGGCGCTGCGCCTGCTCGTGGACCTGGTCCGGAACGGGCTCAGGCGATCGTGAAAACCAGTTCCGGCCGTTCCCAGGTGACCTTCGGCGGCGACGCGGGAACCACGCCCACCCGCTCCGCGCCCACCGAGAGGTAGAACCGCTCCGCCGGCGGGTGCGACACCACCCGGACCCGGTCCAGCCCCGCTTCCCGGGCCTGCGCACGCATGTGGTCCACCAGGGCGCGGCCGACACCGCGTCCCTGGGCGTCGTCCGCCACGAACGCTATGTCCAGCTCCGGCGGGTCCAGGACCAGCGCGTAGAAGCCCAGCAGCTCGTCCCGCGGCCCGGCGGCCAGGTGGACCACGTTGCGCTCGACGTACTCCCGCGTCACGCGGTAGCCGTCGAGGATCGAGGCGTAGTTCCCCTGGTACGCGCTGGAAGCGTGCATCAGGGCGGTGAGTCGGTCGGCGTCTTCGGCGCGGGCACGGCGGATCTCCACCACCGCATCCTAGGCTCGCGCTGAGAAACCACACAGGATGGTGCCCCAGAGTGGTTGGCAGGCATGGAAATACCGGTCCGCGCGGCACGAGCACCCGGGCCGTTACGCGGCGATGCGCACGGACATCCCGCCCGACTCCCCCGCCGCGAACGCCGCCCGCCGCCACTCGGACCTGACCCGAGCGATCCTGCGCGGGTACGACATCGAGGAGCCGGACCAGACGGACGCGGCGCGCATGATGCACGCCACCCTGCACGGCTACGTCCACTTGGAACTGTCCGGCGGCTTCAGCCACACCCCGCTCGTCGGAGACCACCTGGCAAGCCACCCTCACCGCCCTGCACGCCGTGCTCACCGACTGGCCCACCGCCTGATCCGACTCACTTGGCGATCTGCACCAGCACCGAGCCGGCGATGAGGAGTGCGACGCCGGCCAGGCGGGCGGTGGTGAGCCTGCGGCGGGGCAGGCGGAACAGGCCGTGGTGGTCGATGACGGCGGACGCGAGTTGTTGGCCGGTCACGGTGAACGCCACCGTCGTCGCCGCGCCGATCTCCGGGATGAGCAGGAAGGTGACCGTCACGTAGGCCGCCGCGCACGCGCCGCCCAGCCAGCCCCACCACGGCATGCCGCGCAACCCGTCGAGCCCCGGCCCGGGCGTCTTCCCCGTCGCCACCAGGACCGCGAGCACGACCGCGATGGCCGCCACCGCGACGGCGAAGCTGATCAGCGCCACGGCGAACGGCGCGCCGAGGTCACCGCGCAGCAGGGCGTTGACCGCGCCCTGCACCGGCAGGACGCCGCCCGCCACGACGCCGAGCAGCACCCAGCCGGTCCGGCTGCCCGGCGCGGGTCGGGTGTCGGCCGGCGTGGCGGTGCCGGGTCCGGCCTTGATCGTCCGGTTCTGCCCGCGCACCACCACGGAGATGCCGACGACCACGGCCGCCGCGCCGACCACGACCAGTGGGTTGAGCGGCACCTGCCGCACGCCCAGGAGACCGCCGAGGTCGAGCACGAGCGAGGCCAGCACCTGGCCGGTGACCCACAGGCCCACGGTGGTCACCGCGCCGAGCCGCGGGATCAGCAGGATGCCGCTGGTGATGTAGAGCGGGCTGGCCAGACCGCCGAGCAGGTGCCACCACGTCGCGTCCCCGACCCCGCCCAGCGCGCCGAGGCTGCCGGTCACCACCGCCACCACGGCCAGGAGGACCGCGGCGACCGAGAGTTGGAGCGTCGAGGCGCCGTAGGGCGTGCCGACCGCCCGGTTGAGCTGGAGGTTCACCGAGGCCTGCACCGCGAGGAGCGTGCCGGCGAGCAGCGCCGAGGCGAGGAACGCGAGGTACATGCCCGCCATGCTAGGCACTAAGTGGACACAGTGTCCACTTAGTGCCGGAAGGCGGCGCGGTAGGCGTTCGGCGTCGTGCCCACCACCTGCTTGAAGTGGTCGCGGAACGTCGTCGTGGAGGTGAAGCCGACCTCGGACGCGATGCGGTCCACCGTGTGGTCGGTGGCCTCCAGGAGGTGCTGGGCGCGGCGAATCCTGGTCCTGATCAGCCAGCGGACCGGGGTGGTGCCGGTCTGCTCGCGGAACCGGCGGTTGAGGGTCCGGGTGCTCATGCCCGTCCTCGCCGCGATGGCGGCCGGGGTCAGGTTCGCGCCGGCGTTGTCGTCCAGCCACCGCAGGAGCGGCTCGAACGTCGAACCCCGGGGCACCGGCGGCGGGTCCTGCGCCACGAACTGGGCCTGTCCCCCTTCGCGTTCCAGGGGCATCACCGACAGGCGCGCGGCGGTGGCGGCCACCGCCGAGCCGAAGTCGCGGCGCACCAGGTGCAGGCACAGGTCCAGGCCCGCCGCCGCGCCGGCCGAGGTGAGGAACTGACCGTTGTCCACGTAGAGGACGGCGGGGTCCACCGCCACGGCCGGGTGCAGCCGGGCCAGCTCGGGGGCGGCGGACCAGTGGGTGGTGGCGCGGCGGCCGTCGAGCAGGCCCGTGGCGGCCAAGGTGAACGCGCCGGAACAGATCGACGCGATGCGCACCCCGTTCCCGGCGGCGGCGCGCAGGGCGTCGAGGACTTCGGCGGGCACGGGCGCGGTCGCGTCGGCGCGGCCGGGCAGGACCACGGTGTCGGCGGCGGCCAGGGCGTCCAGGCCCCACGGGGCGGTGAGGGTGAACGCGCCGGCGTCCACGGTCGGGTGGGGAGCGCAGAGCCGGACGTCGTAGGCCGGGCGGCCGTCGGGCAGGCGGGTGCGGGTGAACACCTCGATCGGCGTGGACAGGTCGAACGGGATGACCCCGTCCAGCGCGAGGACGGCCACGGTGTGCATGGGGCGCACAGTAGGTGGTGGCGAGATCCCGTTGTTCCCTGTCCGCCGTGGCACTCCTCGGTGGCGCTCGCCGTTCCTAGGTTCGCCGCATGACCTTTGTGGCCCCGATCCTGATCGGTTTGTTGTTCGTCACGTTGAACTCCCTGATCCCCGAACACCACCGCCGGCCGTTCAACGCCGTCCTGGTCGGCGGCGCCGGAGCCGCTTACCTGAGCGGTGGGGGTTTCGGGGTGTGGGAGTTCGTGTTCACCGCCGTGGCGACTTTCGTGGCGTTCCTCGGGTTGCGGTCGTGGACGTTCATCGGTGTCGCGTGGTTGCTGCACACCGCGTGGGACTTCGCGCACCACGTGAAGGGCAGCCCGATCATCCCGTTCGCGGAGCACTCGTCGTTGGGGTGCGCGATCTGCGACCCGGTGATCGCCCTGTGGTGCTTCGCCGGCGGACCGTCGATCACCCGGTTGCGAGTCCCAGCGCGTCCCACACGCGGCTGAGGACGCGGTCGCGGCGGGCCGGGTCGAGGTCTTCGAAGCCCGCCGTGACCAGGCCGTCGACCACGACGTCGAGGGTGTCGGCGACGACCTCCGGCTCCGCGACGCCCGACCGCCGGACGAGACCGCGCAGGTGCTCGTCCCACCAGGCGTTGAACCCGTCCAGTTCGGCGCGCAGCACGGGTTCGGTCGGCGCGGCGATCAGCAGGGACAGCCAGAACCGGTGCACCCGGTCCCCGGTGTCGGCGACCGCCCACCGGACCAGCGCCCACAGCGGGTCGGGCGCGGCGGCCATCGCGCGTTCGGCCTGGGCGCGGCGGATCGCGAGTTCACGCCGGACGGCGAGGCGGAGCAGGTCGTCGCGGTGGGGGACGTAGTGGGTGACGACGGATGTGGACGCGCCCAGGTGGTCGGCGACGGCGCGGATGGTGACGGCGGCGAAGCCCCGTTCGGCGGCGATCCCGACGACCGCGTCGGTCACGGCGGCGAGGCGGGCGGCGTGGTCTACCTGGCGGGGCACGGCCGGGAGCCTACCTTGTCATGCAACGGACGTTGTGCAACGCTCGTTGCATGAAGGTCGTCGTGGTGGGGGCGGGGTTCGCGGGCTTGACGGCGGCGCGCGAGTTGGCGCGGGCGGGCGTGGAGGTGACCGTCCTGGAGTCGGCCGACCGGGTGGGCGGACGCGCGTCGACCGTGCTGTCGGCCCTCGGTTCGGCCGTGGACCTGGGCGGGATGTGGCTGGGTCCCGGGCACACCGAACTGTCCGCCTTGGCCGCCGAGCACGGCGTCTCCACGTTCCCGACGCCCACCGCCGGAAAGCGCCTGATCCTCGACGGCGACCGCCCGACCCGGGCGTGGCTCCCCCTGCTCGTGACCGGCGCGGCCCTGCTCCGCCTGTCCCTGCCCACTTCCGACGACCGCACCACCATCGCGGACTGGTTGACCCGCCTGCCCGGTGCGGCCGCCCGCCGCCTGGTGGAGGTCGTGGTGGCCGAGGCGATCGCGGCGGACGTCGACCAGGTGACCAGGCGGGCGTGGGCGTCGGCGGTCAGGTCGTCCGGCGGCCTGCGCTCGATGCTCGGCACGGCCCAGGCGTCCCTGATCACCGGCGGCGCGGGCGCCCTGGCCGAACGCCTCGCCCGCCCCCTGGACGTCCACCTGTCCCGCCCGGCCACGGCGATCACCCGCACGCCGACGTCGGTGGTGATCACCACCCACACCGGCCCGCTCACCGCCGACCACGCGATCATCGCCGTGCCACCACCGGTGTCCGCCCACATCCACCACACCCCGCCGCTGCCGCCGAGCCGCGCGGAGGTGGAGCGCGGCACCACGATGGGCACGATCTACAAGGCGATCGCCGTCTACGAGCGCCCGTTCTGGCGCGACGCGGGCCTGAGCGGCGAGGTGATCGCCCTGACCGGCCCGGTGCCCGCCGTCTTCGACGTCTCCCCGCCGAACGGCCCGGACGGTTCGGGCGGCCCGGGCGGTCCGGGCCACTTGGGCGGCCCGGGCCACCTGGGCTTCCTGGTCCCGGGCCGCCGCGCGAAGCACCTGGCGAGCCTGTCCGCGGCCGACCGCCGGGCCGCCGTCCTGCGCATCGCCGCGACCGCCTTCGGACCGGCGGCCCTGACCCCGGTCGACTGGCACGAGAAGTCCTGGCACGAGGACCCGCACGTGCTGGGCGGCTACTCGGCGCTGCCCCACCCCGGCGGGTACGCGGCCACCCGGCACCCGCCGACGCCCGCCGGCCGCGTGCACTGGGCGGGCACCGAGACGTCCGACGCGTGGCCCGGCTACCTCGAAGGCGCGATCCGCTCGGGCCGGCGGGCCGCCCGGGAAGTGCTCACCGCCTGAACCGGTCCGGCTGCCTCACGGCCCATCGGCCAAACTCATCGGCCCGGACCCGTCGGCCCAGACCCGCCGGCCCGGACCCGCCGGCCCGGACCCGTCGGGCAGGCCGTCGCGCCGAGGTCGCCCTGTGGCCCGCGCGACCTCTCCATACACGGGACGCCGGACCGGCCGATCGGTTCCCGATCCTGCATGTCACTCGATCGGTTGATCCACGGCCGGCCCACCCCGCATCCCGTTCTACCAGGTCACGCGCCCGCCGGCCGCTGCGTGGCCAACCACTGCTCGAAAGTGGTCGGCGCGATCCGCGCCCCCGGCCCCGGCAGCAGGGCGTTCCCGCTCATCTCCAGCCCGAACACCCCGTCCCACGTCGGCACGAGCCGAACCTCCCGCCCCACGGCCCGGTGCGTCCGCCGGGCCATGTCCACCAGGTCGTGGCGGTCGGGGCCGGCCAGGCCGGGGTGCAGGCCCAGGGGGTCGCCCGCCGCCACCTCGGCCAGGAACTCGGCCACGTCCGCGGGCGCGACCGGCTGCACCAGCAGCGGCGCGATGGTCGCCACCCCGTCCCGCTCGGTCCAGGCCGTCACCATCGCCGCGAAGTCGTGGAACTGCGTCGCGGGCACGATGGTCCACGGCACCCCGCCCTCCCGGACCAGCCGCTCCTGCTCGCGCTTGCCGTAGTAGTGCGCGTTGCCCTCGATGCCGTGGATGCCCACGATCGACAGCAGCACGTGGTGGCGCACGCCCGCCCGCCGTTCGGCGTCGAGCAGGTTCGTGGTGGCGGTGGCGAAGTACTCGACCAGCGCCGCACGGTCCAGAGTCGGGCCGTTGGTCGCGTCGATCACCGCGTCCACACCGGTCAGTGCCGCGTCCAGGCCCTGACCGGTGATCAGGTCCACCCCCAGCCCCCGGCTGATCCCCACGACCTCGTGCCCGGCGCGCTCCAGCACGGCCACGGTCAGTGCCCCGATGTTGCCGGTCGCCCCGGCGACTGCGATCCGCATGAGTCCATCCCCTCTCGGTGTGCCCGGAACACTATCTCGGACTAAAAAGATCCGCAATATCTGCGATACACTCCACCCGTGAAGCTGCCGGTGAGCACCGAATGGCTGTTGCACTGCGCCACCACGCTGGCGCAGCTGGAACCGGGCGCCACGGCGTCGGCGGCGCAGCTCGCCGAGTACTACGACCTGCCCGCGCCCTACCTGGCCAAACAACTCCAGGCCCTGGTCAGGGCGGGCGTCCTGGCGGCCACGACCGGGCCGCGCGGCGGGTTCCGGCTCGGCCGACCCGCGTCCGACATCACGTTGCTGCACATCGTCGAGGCCGTCGACGGCGCGGCCTCGCCCTACGAGTGCCAGGAGATCCGGCAACGCGGCAAGGGCGCGCTGCCCGCCGAGGACTGCCGCGACACCTGCATCCTCGCCCGCAAGATGGCCGACGCGCACGAAGCGTGGAAGCAGAGCCTGGCCGCGGTCTCCCTCGCCGACATCCTGGCCGAACTGCCCCCGACCGCCCCGGCCCGCACCCGCTCCCGCATCGCCCTCACCGGCCGCAGGTAGCCGGCGGAAAAGAGAAGGCGCCGGCGCGGGAAGTCCGCGCCGGCGCGATCCGGAAACCGCCCTACTCCTCCCGCGCCCACGCCTTCTTCAACGCGAGCTTGCCGCCGGTGTGCAGCAGGGAGCCCGAGTAGATCCGGCTCGCCAGCAGCACGACCAGCACGACCGTCCCCGCCAGCAACCCCATCGCCAGCAACGCCTCCCACGCCGCCGCTTGCTGCGCGAACATCCGCACCGGCATCGCGATCGCCGACGTGAACGGCACGTACGACAGCACGTGCAACACGGTCGCGTCGTCGGAGAAGGTCATCACCCCGAAGTACGGTCCGATCACCAACATCACCACCAACCCCATGCTGGAACCCAGGTCCTCCTGCCGGCTGACCACCGACCCGGCGACCGCCCACATCCCGGCCAGCAGCAGGAACCCCAGCACCAGGAACGGCACGAACCACCCCAGCGCCGGCGCCACCACCGCCAACAGTTCCTGGTGCCCGCCCAGCCGCAACGCGATCGGCGCCAGCACGGCCAGCACCACCGCCTGCGCGAGCGTCAACACCGTGTGCCCCACGATCTTGCCCGCCAGCAACGCCCGCACCGGCACCGTGGCCACCAGGATCTCCACGATCCGGGTCTGCTTCTCCACCACCGTGCTGGTCGCGATCGCCGCGCCGCCCATGCCGAAGATCAGGAACACCACCGCGAACACCATGACCGTGACCGTCTTCTGCCCCTGCCCCACCGCCTGCGGGTCGAGCAGCTCGACCCGGGGCGCGGTGCGCAGCGCGGCCACCACGTCGGTCGGCGGGTCGTCCAGCGCCAGCACCTTCACGCCGTCGCCCGACGGCACGACCGCCGCCTCCACCTCCTCCGACCGCACCAGGGCCGAAGCGGCGTCCACATCGGACACCGTCCGCACTTCCAGGTCACTGCCCGCCAACGCCTCCGCCGCCGCCGTGCCCACGGCCGCGACCTTCGTCCGATCGCCGCCGAACACCGTCGGCAGGATCGACATCGCGAACAACCCCAGCACGATCACCGCGAAGCCGATCCAGAAACCCTTGGTGCGCACCAGGGTCTTGACCTCGCGCTCGGCCACCAGCCGCGTCGCGCTCACGAACCGCCGCCGGTCCATCAGATCGCCTCCATGAAGATCTCTTCGAGCGTGGGCACGACGGGGGTGAAGCCGCGGACGGTTCCCTTGCGCAGCGCGGCGTCCAGCACGACCTGGTCCGCGCCCTCGTCGTCGACCTCGAACACCGCCCGCGGCCCGTCCACGTCCACCACGCGCACCCCGGGCACGTCCCGTACCCACCCGGCGTCCCCGGCGACCACGACCTCGAACCGCGTGGTCCCGTGCCGGGCGCGCAGCTCGTCGCGGGCGCCCGCGGCGGCGATCCGGCCGCCGGAGATGATCACCACGTCGTCGCACAGCCGTTCCACCACCGACAGCTGGTGGCTGGAGAACAACACCGGCACCCCGCCCGCGGCCCGCTCGCGCAGCACGCCCAGCACGGTCTCCACGGCGATCGGGTCCAGGCCGGAGAACGGCTCGTCCAGGATCAGCAGCACCGGGTCGTGCACCAGCGCGGCGGCGACCTGCGCGCGTTGCTGGTTGCCCAGCGACAGCTCCTCCAGCCTGTCCTTGGCCCGCCCGTCGAGCTCCAACTGCTCCAGCAGGCGCGCGGTGTTGCGGCGCGCGGTGGCCTGGTCGAGCCCGTGCAGCTGGCCCAGCCACGCGATCTGCTCGGCCACGCCCATCTTCGGGTAGAGGCCGCGCTCCTCGGGCATGTACCCGAACCGCTGCCGCACCTCGCCGGTCACCGGCGCGCCGTCCCAGCGGACGGCGCCGCCGTGCGCGGCGAGCACCCCGAGCACGATGCGCATGGTGGTGGTCTTGCCGGACCCGTTCGCCCCCAGGAACCCGGTCATCCGCCCGGGACGGACCTCGAACGACACGTCGTCGAGGACCCGGTGATCGCCGAAGCTCCGGCTGATCGACGTCACTGTCAACATGACCGCAACGCTATGCGCCGCGCCGCCGCCGCACGTCCGGCGCGAGATCGACTCCGGGGGTCCTCCGCGAGGAGGACCCCGCTCACGCCTGGCCGGGCGCGACGATCCCGTGCTCGTAGGCGAACACCACGGCGTGCGTGCGGTCCCGCAGCCCCAGCTTGGCCAGGATGCGCGACACGTGCGTCTTCACCGTCGTCTCCCCCAGGTACAGCGCCGCCGCGATCTCGGCGTTGCTCGCGCCGCGCGCCAGGTGCACCAGCACCTCGAACTCGCGGTCGGTCAGCGCCGACGGCCGGGCGGCGGGCGTGGCGACCGACGGCGCGGTGAACCGGGCGATCACCCGGCGCGTCACCTCCGGCGACAGCAGGGCGTCGCCCCGCGCCACCACCCGCACGGCGTCCACCAGGTCCTCGGGCGAGGAGTTCTTCAGCAGGAACCCGCTGGCCCCGGCCCGCAGCGCCTCGAACAGGTAGTCCTCGCGGTCGAACGTCGTCAGGATCACGACCCTGATCGGGCTGTCGGCCCCGCTGGGTCCCAAGATGCGCCGGGTGGCCTCCAGGCCGTCCACGCCGGGCATCTGGACGTCCATCAGCACCACGTCCGGCCGCAGCCGCCCGACCACCTCGACCGCCTCCAGGCCGTCGCGCGCCTCGCCGACGACCTCGACGCCCTCCTCCGTCCCGAGGATGACCCGGAACCCCGCCCGCACCAGGTCCTGGTCGTCCACGAGCACCACGCGCACCGTCATGCCGGGAACCTCGCCCGCACCAGGTACCCGCCGTCGCGGCGCGGTCCCACCTCCAGCGAACCGCCGTGCACGGCGACGCGCTCCCGCATGCCCACCAACCCGAAACCCCCGCCCTCGGTCGTCGAGGCGCCCCGGCCGTCGTCGGCCACCTCGACCTCCAGCTCCTTCTCCAGGAAGCGGACCCGCACGTCCGCGGCGCCCGCCCCCGCGTGCTTCACGACGTTGGTCAACGCCTCCTGCACGATCCGGTACGCCGACAGCGCCACGCCCTCCGGCACCGGCCGCGGGTCCCCGTACGTGCCGTGCGCCACCTTCAACCCCGCGGAGCGGGCCATCTCCACCAGCTCCGGCACCTGGTCCAGGCCCGGCGAGGACGTCTGGCCGGCCGGTTCGCCCAGCACCGGCTCCGCCGGTTCGGCCCGCAGCACGCCCAGCAGCCCGCGCAGCTCCCCGATCGCGGTCCGGGCGGTGTCCTCCACGGTGCGCAGCGTCGAGCGCGCCAGCTCGACGTCCCGGTCCAGCACCCGCCGCGCCGCGCCCGCCTGCACGCCCATCACCGACACGTGGTGCGCCACCACGTCGTGCAGGTCACGCGCGATGCGCACGCGTTCGGCGACGACCGCGCCGCGCATGTTCTGCTCCTGCGACTGCCGCAGCTCCTCCGCCCGGTGCTCCAGCTCCTCCTTGCGCCGCGCGGACAGCCACGCCGTGCCGCCGAAGTAGTAGGCGGACAGGAAGAACAGCACGTTGAACGCGACCCCGTAAAGCACCGAGGCCAGCACCGGGTCCAGCGGCCCGGCCGCGCCCTCGAACGGCGGCGGCTCCGGCCGCAGCATGAACCGCGCCAGGTTGAACCCCAGCCACCCGAACATGACCACGATGACGCCGATGCGCGCCACCCGTGCCCGCCCGCGGTCCTGGCTCCACGCGCCGACCGTGTAGATCGCGATGAACAGGGCCATCGACGGCACGAGGTTGTCCGCGACCTGCCGCGACTGCCCCGCGAGGAACGCCACGCTGACCGCCACCAGCACCGTCATCGGGAACCGCCGCCGCACCGCGAGGGGCAGGCTGACCGCCGCGCCCCACAGCAGGTGCTCGACCAGCGAGGGGCCCGTCACGTTGTGCGCGTACGCGCCCATGCTGCGCACCAGCAGGCTCACCGCGCCCGCGCCGGCCAGCATGGCGACGGCCAGCCACACGTCGTGGCGGCGCTGCGCGGCGGTCGGTCCGGGTCGGCGCCAGTGGCTCCACGCGTCGGGGGTCCTCACGGTGCGGAACGGTAACCGATGTTGCCGGCGCGCGGACCGTGCGGTACGGTGGTGGAGTCCACCCAGCGGATGTTGGCCCAGCCTCCCGCGGGACGATCTCCACCAAGGCTAGAACCCCCAGTGCGGTTCCCCACAGTGCGGTTCCCCGCAGCGTGGCTCCTCACAACGTGGCTCCCACAGCATGGCTCCCCACAGCGTGGTTCGCCTTCCACCTCCGCGCCGCAGTGCGCGCCTCTGTCCGGAAAGGACACACCACCATGACCGCAACCCTTACCAGCAAACACGAAACCGAGCCGCGGACGCCCGTCGCCGGCGTGCTCGACATCCACCAGGACACCGCCTACCTGCGCACGACCGGGTACACGCCCGGTCCCGCGGACGTGGTCGTCCCGCAGGCGGTGCTGCGCCGCCACGGCCTGCGCCGCGGCGACCTGGTGGCCGGCGCGGCCGGCGCGCCCACCGGCAGGCAGAAGCTCCCACCGCTGGTCGAGGTCGCCTCGGTCAACGGCGAGGACCCCGGGAAGGCGTTGCGCCGCCCCGCTTTCGCCGACCTGGTGCCGCTGCACCCGACCGAACGGCTGCGCCTGGAGCACGACCCGCACGACCTCACCACCCGCGTGATCGACCTGGTGATGCCGGTCGGCAAGGGCCAGCGCGCCCTCGTCGTAGCACCGCCCAAAGCGGGCAAGACCTCTGTGCTGCAAGCGATCGCGCGCGCCATCAGCCGCAACAACCCCGAGTGCCACCTGATCGTCGTGCTCGTCGGCGAACGGCCCGAGGAGGTCACCGACATCCAGCGGTCCGTGCCGGGCGAGGTGGTGGCGTCCACGTTCGACTGCACGCCCGCCGAGCACATCGCGTCCGCGGAACTCGCGATCGAACGGGCGAAGCGGCTGGTCGAGGCCGGGCAGGACGTCGTGGTGCTGCTCGACTCGCTGACCCGCCTGGGCCGCGCCTACAACCTCGCCGCCCCGTCGCACGACCGCATCCTCACCGGCGGCATCAGCTCCAGCGCCCTGACCCCGCCCAAGCGCTTCCTCGGCGCGGCGCGCAACATCGAGGGCGGCGGCTCGCTGACCATCTTCGCGACCGCGTTGGTGGAGACCGGTTCGGCGGGCGACACGGTGATCTTCGAGGAGTACAAGGGCACCGGCAACGCCGAGCTGAAGCTGGACCGCAAGACCGCCGCGCGCCGCGTGTTCCCCGCGGTGGACGTGGACCAGTCCAGCACGCGCAAGGACGAACTCCTGCTGTCCCCGCAGGAGTTGGCCGTGACCCGCACCCTGCGCCGGGTGCTGGAGGGCCGCGACGCGATGGACGTCCTGCTCGACGGCCTGCGCAAGACCCGCACCAACGCCGAGTTCCTGGCCCAGCTCAGCCGCCCGGCGTGACACCGGGCTGCCGGTACAGGGCGACCAGCACGCCGTGCACGGCCTCGCCCTCCCCCGCGTCCCGCGCTCCGTCCACGACCTCCCGCAACGCCTCCGCCATCCGCGCCGCGACCTCCGGGGTCAGCCGCAGGTGGCGCAGGACGACCAGCGGCTGCTCCGCCGCCCGCGACACCTCCTCCGCGACCGCGCCGAAGACCGCCTGGGTGTGCTCGGCCGGCGAACTGGTGTAGGACATCCGCTTCGCCGCGCGCTGGTAGTACTGCTCGGTCCCGCCGCGCACCTGCCGCGTCTCGACCACGCGCACCAGCCCGGCCTCGCGCAGCACCTTCAGGTGGTGGCCGACGTTGCCCTTCCGCGCGTCCAGCGACACCGCGAGCTGGCTGATCGTCGCGGGTTCACGGCCCAGCGCGAAGAGCAGGCGTTGGCGCAGCGGGTGCGACAGCGCCTTGAACTGCTCGGGGCTGCCGATCTCCAACCAGTCGTCCACGGAAGAAAGTGTCTAACTCTCTTGACGCTTTCGCAAGCCCGCTGATCTACTCCCCGCCATGGACACCACGTCGATCGTCACCCGGACCCGCGAGCTGCTGGTCGAGCACTACGTCTTCCCCGACGTCGCCGCACGGCTCGACGCCTTCCTGGCCGGCCGCACCGACCACTACGCCGCCGCGACGACGCCCGAGGAGCTGGGCAAGCTCGTCACCGAGGACCTCCAGTCGGTCAACGGGGACCGGCACCTGCGGCTCAAGCACCACGTCGACGAGGTGCCCGAGGGCGACGACGCGGCCTCCGAGCACCAGATCCGCCGCGAGTTCGACCTGGCGATGGGCGGCGTGCCGGGCCTGCGGCGGCTGACCGGCGGGGTGGCGCACCTGGAACTGGCGCCCTACCTGTTCCCGGTCGGGATGTGCGCCGACGTGGTGGCCGCCGCGTTCACGCTGGTCTCACGGGCGGAAGCGCTCATCATCGACCTGCGGCGAAACCGCGGCGGCGACCCGCACACCGTCGCCCTGGTGTGCAGCCACCTCCTGGCCGAGCCCACGCACCTGAACACCATGTACCACCGCGAGGACGAGTCCTACCACCAGTTCTGGAGCTCGCCGGTGGTGCCGGGGACCCGGTTCGACCCCACGAAGCCGGTGTACGTGCTGACCAGCGCGGTGACGTTCTCGGCGGCCGAGGAGCTGTCCTACGACCTGCAACAGCTCAAGCGCGCCACCGTCGTCGGCGAGACGACCGGCGGCGGCGCGCACCCGCGCCGGGGCTTCACCGTGCACCCGCACCTGGAGGCCACCATCCCCACCGCCCGCGCGATCAACCCCGTGTCCGGCACCAACTGGGAGCTGGTCGGGGTGCGGCCGGACATCGCCGTGCCCGCCGACGAGGCCCTGGACCGCGCGCACCGCGAGGCCCTGGCGGAGTTGGACCGCCGTGGCGGTGACTCGCCGTCACTGGCCGAGGCGCGCCGGGCGCTCGCCTAACCCGCCCACGCCAGCAGCGGCTCGTGCCGTTCGGGGGCGCGCAGGGCGGCCATGGCCTGGCGTTCGAGCTGGCGGATGCGTTCACGGGTGACGCCGACGCGGTCCGCGACCTGTTGCAGCGTGCACGGGTCGCCGCCGTGCAGGCCGTAGCGCAGCGTGATGATGAGCGCTTCGCGCGGCGGCAGGGTGTCCACCAGGGCCCGCAACTCCTCGGCCAGCGCCCGGTGTTCGGCGACCTCCGGCGCGGACAGCACGTCGGTGTCCTGGATGAGGTCGGCGACGCGGGTCTCGCCGTCGTCGCCGACCGGGGTGTCCAGGCTGATCGCCTCCCGGCCGATCCGACGCAGGTCGGCGACCCGTTCGGGGGTCGTCCCGGCCGCCTCGGCGAGGTCCTCGACGGTCGGGTCGCGACCCAGGCTCAGGTGCAGCTTGCGCTCCAGCTTGCCCAGCCTGCCGATCTCCTCGACCACGTGCACGGGCAGCCGGACGGTGCGGGTGTGCGTGGCGATGGCCCGTTCGACGGCCTGCCGGATCCACCAGGTCGCGTAGGTGGAGAACTTGTAGCCCTTGGCGTAGTCGAACTTCTCCACCGCGTGCATCAGCCCCAGGTTGCCCTCCTGGACCAGGTCCAGCAGCGGCAGGCCGCGGTGGTAGTGCTTCTTCGCCACCGACACCACCAGGCGCAGGTTGGCGCGGATCATGTGGTCCATCGCGGCCTGGCCCTCGCGGACGAGGGTCTCCAGGTCGCGGCGGCGTTCGGGCGGCAGGTCGCCGCGGTCGGCCTGGCTGCCGCCGTCGCGGCGGAGCAGTTCCTCCGCGTACACCCCGGCCTCGATGCGCTTGGCCAGGACGACCTCCTGCGCGGCGTCGAGCAGGGGCGTCGCGGAGATCTGCCGCAGGTACTGACGCACCAGGTCCGGTTCGTCGTCGCGTTCGGCGGGCTCGGCACGCCGGTGCCGTGTCATCGTCGGTCACCTCCCACGACTGGGGTAACCGCGTCGGCTGGGAGTCACACCGTCCGGATGTGGTGCGCGGCCCACACCTCGCTCGCGTCGTGGTGGGACTCGACCCCGGCGAAGAACGCGTCGGCCACCCGCTCGAACTCGGCGTCGTCACCGTCGAAGCCCTGGAACTCAGGGCTGAACACCGCGAACCCGCCGGGCTGGTCGGCCGGCCGGTAGAGCACGGCGATCGTGAGCGAGCGCGGCGCGAGCCCGTACTCGACGGCCTCGACCAGCAGCGCGTCGACCGGACCCGACTCCTTGTGCACGTAGGCGTCCACGACCATCACCGCCCGGGTGGCGCCTTGTTCGTTGTCCTCCAACGCCCGTTGCGCGGCCCGCGCGCCCTCGGCGATGTCGTCCGCGACCATCCGCTCCAGGAACCGTTCACCCTGTGGGTTCTCGTAGGCGAAGATCGGGATCAGCGTCTCGCCCTCGGAGACGCTCCAGATGCCATGGGCGGCGAGGAAACCTGCCATCGACGCGGTTTCGATCATCGGGGCAGTATGCCAACAGCCCGTCAGGCCGGCACCAGCGACGCCACGGCGAGCCCGAGGAAGGCCGCCGGGTAGGGCAGGTCCCGCCACTGCCGGGCTCGGGCGACCACCCCGACCGCGCCGACGAAGTAGAGCACCAGCCCGACCGCCGCCGCGAGCCCGAGCCACGGCACGACCAGCCCGGCGAGCAGCCCCAGCGCGCCGGCGGTCTTGATCACGCCGAGCGGCACGATCCAGGAGGCCGGCAGGCCATAACTGGCCATGTTCGCCAGCACCCACCGGCTGCGCGCGAAATCGACGCCGGCGGCGGCGAAGTTGGCCACGGCAGTCACGACCGTGACGACGACATAAGCGGTAGACACGCCCAAACCCCCTCTTCTTGTCTCCCTCAACCTTCACCTCCCTTCTCCGCACCGTCCAATAGCAGCTTCTATAACCTGGCGGAATGGACGTGGACACGCGCTTGGTGCGGGCATTCCTGGCGGTCGCCGAGGAGGGCAGCCTGACCCGGGCGGCGGAGCGCCTGTACGTGTCGCAGCCGGCGCTGACCAAGCGGATCCGACGCTTGGAGACCGACCTGTCCGTGCGGCTGTTCACCCGCTCCCGCGAGGGCATGACCCTCACCGAAGCCGGCCGTGCGCTGGCCGACCGGGCTCCCGCCCTGCTGGCCCTGTGCGACGACGTCCTGCGCGACACGAAGGCCACCGCCGGCCGGGCGGCGAAGGTGCTGCGGGTGGGTTTCATCGCCAGCGCCGCGAACGAGGCCACTCCGGACATCATCAAGGCGTTCGGCCGCCGGTGCCCGGGTTGGCGGGTGGAGATGCGCCAAGCGCCCTGGTCGGAGCCGACGGCCGGCCTGTCCACCGGGGAGGTGGACGTCGCCTTGCTGCGCCTGCCGTTCCCCGACCAGGACGCGTACAACGTGCGGGTCCTCCTCACGGAACCCAGGTGCGTGGTCCTGCCGTCCAACCACCGCCTCGCGACCCGGGACACCATCGCGTTCGAGGAGCTGTGGGACGAACCGTTCGTGGCGGCCCCGGCCGAAACCGGCGCGTGGCGCGACTACTGGCTGGGCACCGACCACCGCCCCACGCCACCCAGGATCGGTGCGGTGACCGACCAACCGGACGCCTGGCTGCAAGCGGTGGCCAACGGCTACGGCATAGCCCTGGCCCCGGAATCAGCCACCCGCTTCTACCCCCGCCCCGGCATCACCTACCGCCCGGTGACCGGCGTGAGCCCGACCCGGGTCTGCGTGGCCTGGCCCAAGTCGATCCCCCAGCACCCGGCGGTGCGGGCCTTCGTCGAGTCATGTCCACAATGGACTGATCCGGTGTGAGCCACGCGCTGACCACGACGTTCAGCCCGGGCCGCCCTGCCGGCGTCCGCCCGTACACCGTCCGCTCCGGCCGCGACGAGATTGGCCCAAGAAGTGGTGCGCGATTTGGCTCTCAAAGAGGAGCCAAACTCCACTTAGGGTTCGGGACACCGACGAACGAGGAGCAGTGAAGTGACGACAGTGGACCTCTGGTTCGATCCCGTGTGCCCCTGGGCGTGGGTCGCCTCCAGGTGGGTGCTCGAAGTCGAACGGGTCCGGCCGGTTCGGGTCGGGTTCCGGGTGTTCAGCCTCGCCCTGCACAACGAGGGCCGCGAGGTCGATCCCTGGTACCGCCAGTGGCTCGACGCGCGGTGGGGTCCCGCCCGGGTCGTGGCCGCCGCCGAGCGGGCCTACGGCGAAGAAGTGGTCCGCGACCTCTACACCGCGTTCGGCACGCGCATCCACCTCGACAAGCACCCCGTGGACGAAGCCCTCAACCGGGCCGCGCTCGACGCGGTCGGCCTGCCCACCGCGCTCGCCGACGCCGCCCACCGCACCGACCTGGACGACCTCCTCCGCGAGGCCAACCGGCAGGCGCTCGAACCGCTCGCGGAAGACCTCGGCGTCCCCGCCCTGCACATCCGCGGCGACGACGGCACGGTCAACGCCTTCTTCGGCCCGGTCCTCAGCCCGGCCCCGCAGGGCGAAGCCGCCGGCCGCCTCTGGGACGGCATCACCCTGCTCGCCGCCACCGACGGCTTCTTCGAACTCAAACGCGGCCGGACGCGCAAGCCCGTCTAACGCTCCGACCGCCACACCATCCCCGCCGGCACCAACGACAGCAGCGTGATCCCGCCGAACACCGCCGCAGCCCCGGGCAGACCCGCGAACCCCAAGCCGATCCCGCCCGCCGCCGCGCCCGCGAACGTGCCCAGGTTGACCGCCGCCCCCATCACGCCCAGCGCCGTCCCCCGCGCCTCGCCGCTGTGCCGGACCATCAACGTGATCACGCACGCCGCCGTCGCCGAGTGGCACAACCCGAGGACACCGGTCAGCACGACGGCCACCGGCAGCAGCACCGTGAAGTAGATCGCCACGATCGCCACCAAGGACACCGCCAACGACCAGAACATCACATGGTGCGCCCGCGCACGCCCCGACCCGACAACCCGCCCGGCGATGAGGTTGCCGAAGAAGTACGTGCCCCCGCTCAACGTCCACACCAGGGCGAACGCGCTGGGCGACAACCCGAACCGGGCGTCGTAGATCACCGCCAGGTAGGACAGGTACCCCATGAACGCGGCCGTCCGCAGCAACGCCACCGCCAGCAACGGCCGCAAGCCCCGCAACGCCCGGTACGACGCCAGGTACCCCAGCGTCGAGGTCGGCAGCACCCGTCCGGGCCGCACCCAGAACACCGCCGCCAACGCCAGCGCCAGCACCGCCGTCATCACCAGGTCGCCGCGCCACCCCCACACCAGCGCGGGCAACGCGACCACCGGCGCGGCCAGCATCACGGTGAGCGCGCCGGTGGCGGTGACCAGGGTCGCCGCGCGCCCGGCGGCCGGTCCGTCGCCGAACCGGTCGGCCGCCGACGCGGTCAGCGCCGGGTGCACCACCGCCATCGCCGCGCCCACCAGGGCGCAGAACACCGCCATCGCCACGAACTGCCCCAGCGCGCCCACCAGCGACGCCACGGCCAGCGCGACCAGCCCGAGCGCCGCCGCCCGCAGCCGGGCCACCCGGTCCAGCAGGGGCGCGAGCACCGCGCCGGCCGCGAGCGCGGCGAGGCCGCCGAGCCCGCGCAACCCGCCCAGGACGGCCGCGCTGGTGTCGGCATCGCGCGCGATGCGGACCAGGAACGTGCCGAACACCGTGTACGGCAGCAGCGACACCGAGGAGGCCAGCATCAACGGCCACAGCCGGCGCGCCATCCGCAGGTCCCCGGGCACCTCGACCGCGACGCTCACCGACCACTCCCCCCAAGAGTCGGGAGAATATTCGCATAGCTCACGATCTCGGGAGCGGGTTTCCACGCGGTGGGACCTCAGCCCTCGAAGTGCCGCAGCCAGTCCCCCAGGATGCGCTCCAGCGCACGGGCGTCCCGCGGCTCGACCAGGTCCAGCAGCCGCCGCTCGTTGGCCATGTGCTCGGTGAACGCGGTGTCGATCACCCGCAGCCCCGCCTCGGTCAGCGCGACCACCCGCCGCCGCCCGTCGGACCCCTCGGACCGGCGCGTGACCAGGCCGTCGCGTTCGAGCCGGTCGATGCGCTTGGTGATCGCCCCCGTGGTGACCATGGTGTGCTGGGCCAACTCGCCCGGCGCGCGCTCGTAGGGCGCGCCCGCCCGGCGCAGGGCCGCGAGGACGTCGAACTCGCCTTCGCCCAGCCCGTGCCGCCGGTAGACGACCGCCAGCTGCTCGGTCAGCACGGCGGCGAGCCGGTGCAGGCGGCCGATGACGCCCTGCGGCGAGACGTCCACGTCGGGGCGTTCCCGCGCCCATTCCGCCTGGATGCGGGCCACGCGATCGGTCACCCGCGCCACTATACCTTCCACGGAAGCTATATTGTCTTCCGTGGAAGCTACTTCCCGGTGGGCCGCGGTCACGGCCGTCGCGCCGATCGCCTGGGGCTCGACCTACTACGTCACCCACCACTACCTGCCCGCCGACCAGCTGCTGTGGGGCTCGGCGCTGCGCGCGCTGCCCGCCGGGCTCCTCCTGCTCGCCGTGCGCCGCGAACCGCCGCGCGGCGACTGGTGGTGGCGCTCGCTCGTGCTGGGGACGCTGAACATGGGCGCGTTCTTCGCCCTGGTCTACCTGTCCGCCCAACTCCTGCCGACGAGCCTGGCGGCCACGGTCATGGCGCTCTCCCCGGCGGCGATGATGGCGTTGGCGTGGGTCGCGCTGGCGGAACGGCCGCACGCCCTGTCCGTCACCGGCGCGGTGGTGGGGATCGGCGGCGTGGTCCTGGTGTTCGCGGCGGGCATCGACTCGTTCGACCCGCTCGGGCTGACCGCCGCCGGCGCGGCCATGCTGATGTCCGCGTTCGGGCACGTGCTGACCAAGAAGTGGGGCGCGACGGCCAACGTCCTGTCGGTCACGTCGTGGCAACTCGTCGCGGGCGGACTCGTCCTGCTCGTCGCCGCGCTGGCCGTGGAAGGCCCGCCCCCGGCGGCGACGCCCTCGAACGCCCCCGCGTTCGCTTACGTGGCCGTGGTCGCCACGGCGGTCGCGTTCGCCGCGTGGTTCACCGGTCTGCGGCACCTCGACGCGGGCGCGGTGGGGTTGATCGGGCTGCTGAACCCGGTGACCGGCGTCCTGCTCGGCATGGTCGTGGCCGGCGAACTCCTCACCGCGCACCAGTTCGTCGGTCTGGCGCTCGTGCTGCTCGGCGTGCTGCTGGGCCAACCCGGGGTCCGCCGCCTTTTCACGCACGTGAAAGGCGGTGGGGTTTCGTTGACGCGCGATCGGGCTGCCGCCTATAAAGGTCCGGACCAACGGGTGTAAGCCGCGACACTCGAAGCCCCTTGCCCGCGAAGGGTTCTTCAGCATGCGCACACGTCTGTCGGTTCTGGGTGCCGTCGCGTTCTGCACAGCCGCGACCACCAGCGCCTCCGCCGAGGCCGCGAGCCTGTCCGCCGCGTTCAGCCAGGAATCGGTGTGGAGTTCGGGCTACGGCGGCAAGTACACGATCACCAACACCGGCACCTCGGAGAGCACCGGCTGGACCGTCGAGTTCGACCTGCCCGCCGGGTCGAGCGTGTCCAGTTCGTGGAGTTCGGTGCTCACCCGCTCCGGCCGGCACTACAAGTTCACCAACGCCTCCCACAACGGCCGCGTCGCGCCCGGCGGCACGGCGAGCTTCGGCTTCAACGTCGCCGGGTCCGGTCTGCCGACCGGCTGCACCGTCAACGGCGCGCCCTGCTCGGGCGGCGGCCCGGCCCCGGACACCCAGGCCCCGACCGCCCCCGGCGGACTCGCGGCCACCGGGGTCACGACCGGTTCGATCTCGTTGTCCTGGAACGCTTCCACCGACAACGTGGGCGTCACCGACTACCAGGTCCTCGACGGCACGACCGTGGTCACGACCGCCACCACGACCAGCGCCACCGTCACCGGACTGGCCGCCGGCACCACGTACACGTTCACCGTCAGGGCCCGCGACGCGGCGGGCAACACCTCGGCGGCGAGCGCGCCGGTCACCGCGACCACCAGCACCTCCAACGGGTCCACAGTGGACGTCTCCACCGCCGCGCAGCTCCAAGCGGCGTTGGCGAACGCCGTGCCGGGCCAGACGATCCGCCTCGCCGCCGGCGTCTACCGCGGCGCGTTCGCCGCCACCCGACCGGGCACCGCGTCCGCGCCCATCACGCTCACCGGCCCGACCGACGCCGTCCTGGTCAACGACGGCCCCTCGGGCACCGCGCCGAGCTGCCCCGCCCCCACCCCGGGCTGGGACCCCGGCTACGGCCTGTGGCTGCACGACGCCCCGCACTGGAACCTGACCGGGTTCACCGTGCGGGAGTCGAAGAAGGGCATCGTCGCCGACAACTCACACCACACCACCATCTCCGGCGTGTCGGTGCACCACGTGGACGAGGAGGCGGTGCACTTCCGCCGGTCCTCGGCCGACAGCGTCGTCCGCGACTCCACCATCACCGACACCGGGCTGGTGCAGCCCGGTTACGGCGAGGGCGTCTACATCGGCTCGGCGGGCTCGAACTGGTCCTGCCACGGCAACTCCGGCGGTGTGGACCGCAGCGATCGCGTGCAGGTGCTGGACAACCGGATCGGGCCGAACATCGCCGCCGAGCCGATCGACGTCAAGGAAGGCACGTCCGACGGCGTGATCCGCGGCAACACGTTCGACGGCCGGGGCATCTCCGGCCAGAACTCGGCGGACTCGTGGGTGGACGTGAAGGGCATGCGCTACACCATCGAGGACAACACCGGCACCTTCACCTCGCCCGGCACGTTCGCCAACGGCTACGAGACGCACAACCCGTCCACCACGCCGTCGTTCCCCAACGGGTGCGGGAACGTGTGGCGCGGCAACCGGTCCGACCTCGGCGGGGTCGGCCAGTACGCGATCAGGATCACGTCCACGTCCAAGTGCTCCGGCCTGCCGAACGTGGTCCACGCGTCCAACACGGTCACCCGCGCGACCGTCGGGCTGACCAACGTCCCGGTCACACCGTGACCTCGGCGGCCGGCCGGTCCCGGTCGACCGATGTTGACGTGCGGCTTCGTCCGCTCGAACTTCGCCTTCGCCACTGGATTGTCCTCCTGGACTTCTGTTGCTGTGCCGAGCGGGTGTGGTTC
>NZ_JBEZBW010000069.1:0-44727 GCF_040647305.1 Saccharothrix sp. NPDC042600
CGCCACGCGCCCCGCGTCCGACGCGGTGAGCCCGCCGGTCGCGGCCAGGGCGGCGGCCAGCAGCACCCCGTCGTAACAGCCCTCGGCGTAGGCGTCGAGCACCGGCGCGCCGCCGCCGAACAACGCCCGGTACCGCTCGGCCAGCGCGATCCGCCGGTCGTCGCCCTGGCCCGCGAACGACCGCATGGCCGCGTACAGCTCGCCGGTCTCGTCGCCGCCGGCGGCCAGCAGGACGTTCTCCTCCAGCGCCCCCGACAGCCGCACCACGCGCTGCGCCAGCGCCGACGCGGCGAACACCCGGTTGAACCGGGCCAGGTCCCGGCCGACCAGGCTGACCAGCACGGCCTGCGCCCGCGCCTGGGCCAGCGCGGCCACGATCCGCTCGGCGTCGATCCCCGGGTTCGGGAACGGCACCAACCGCTCCCACACCACCTCCGCGCCGACGTCCCGGACGATCGCCGACACCGCCCGGTGCACCGCCCGCGGCCAGATGTAGTCGCTGCCCACCAACGCCCAGCGGCGCAGCCCGCGCCCGGCCACCAGCCGGCGCACGGCGGGGGCGAGTTGGCGCGCCGGCGAGTCGCCGAGCAGCACGACGCCCGGCAGGCGCGACCCGCCCTCGTGCGGCGGGGTGAACACGTACGGCACGCGGCCGTTGAGGGAGCGTTCCAGCGCGCGGTGGACGTCGCTGGTGTGGAAGCCGACGAACGCGTCGACCAGCCCGACCACGCCGGCCGCGTCGGCGGCGACCTCGTGCGGCGCGCGCCCCGCGTCGAGCAGCACCAACTCCACCCGTCGCCCGCGCACCCCGCCCGCGGCGTTGACCTCGGTGGCCGCCAGCGCGGCGGCGGTCAGCCCCGACGGACCGGTCAACCCCAGCGCGCCGGACAGCGGCAGGAGCACGCCCAGGCGCAGCGCACCCGGGTCCGGACCGGTCACGGCGACCTCGACCCGGTCCCGCACGACCGCGCGCACGACCGCCGTGGAGTCCATGGGGGTCACAGTATGCTCGGTGTCCAGGCTCCCGGAGGAAGGCTCGTCATGGCTGGTCGGCGCGGCACCGAGGTCGGGCGTGCGGACCTGGTCGACCTGCTGATCCGGGCCCAGCGCGCGCTGGTCCGGGACCTGGGCGCGGTGCTGGAGGAAGAGGGCTTCACCGTCGACCAGTGGCGGGTCCTGCGCACGCTGGCGGCGGGCGAACGCACGATGGGCGAACTGGCCACCGCCCTGGAGATCCCGCACCCGACCCTGACCCGCGTGGTGGACGCGCTGGTCGACTCGGCGTTGCTGTACCGCTCGCAGTCCGACCAGGACCGCCGCCGCGTGTCGGTCCACGTCTCGCCGTTGGGCCACACCAAGCTGGACCGCCTGGAGTCCCTGGCCGCCGCGCACGAGGAGGCGCTGGGCGGACGGGTCGGCGCGGAGAACGTCAGCCGGCTGACCGACCTGCTGCGCACCCTGCCCTGATCCGCGGCCCAGTGGGCGTCGGTCCTCGCCGTGAGGCCGCCGCCCACCGGATTCGGCCGGGTCAGTCGAGGTAGCAGTACCAGCTGTAGGGATCCTGCTCGTTCCAGTAGCCGGGCTTGGCCCACTGCTTGTTGTACTGCCACTGGCAGGCGGCGTACATGTTGATGTCTTCCAGACCGCCGCCCTGCTTCACGCAGTACCAGGTCCACACGTTGTGCGGGTACTCGTTGGTGACGTCGGCGAAGCCGAGCTTGCGGCAGAACTCCCACAGGTTCACGCCGCCGAGCACTTGCCGCCGCGGGCTGTCCGCGGTGGCGACCCCGGTTTTCGCGGCGGCGACCCCGGTTTCCACGGCGGCGACCCCGGTGTCCGCGGCGGGTTCCGCCATCGCCGCGGCGGCCGGACCGAGGGTGAGCGCGACCCCGAGCAGAGCCGTCGCCAGCGCTCTCGCTGTTTTGGTCATCATCGACATCTCCTAGGATGGACGAAAATCACCGGGCGCACTGTTCGGCCCGACGCTTTCGAACATAGGAGCCGACTTTCCGTGTCGGCAATGCCCGCTTGGGGTGCACAAGGAACCGTTCCATGGAACCCGACAACCACCGGGAAGAGGTGAAGAAATGCGGTAACGCGCACAATTGGTGACTTTTTCCGGGCGGTTGACCAGGGCAGGCGTCACCCGCGCGTTCGACCGCCGGCGACAATGGCCTTTTCCGCATTTGTGCGTTGCGCGGACGGCCGGGAAGGGCTGGGGTGTCGGTGCTCGGCCGCCGGGGTCGGGTGGTGCGCCGGGGCGGGGTGGGCGTTGGTCGACGGTGGCGGGTACGCGTCGCAAGGGTCGAACGTGGTGCAGGTCGGGCGGGACCTCACGATCCAGGGTGACGTGGTGGCGATCGGTTCCGGGGCGCCCGCGATGGAGTCCGTGCCGCCCGTTCCATGGCTGGGGCGGGTACCGGCGGCACCGGAGTCGTTCGTGGGCCGCGAGGCGGAGTTGGCGCGACTGGCGGCGGCGGTCGCGGAGTCGTCGGGCCGGGCGGCGGTGGTGGCGGTGCACGGGCTGGGCGGCATCGGCAAGAGCACGTTGGCCGCGCGGTTCGCCGAGGTGCACGCGGGCCGGTTCGCGCCGGCTTGGTGGATCCTCGCGGACTCCCCGAGCGCTCTGGGCACCGGACTGGCGGACCTGGCGACGGCACTCGCGCCCGAGACGGCCGACCTGCCGGTCGAGCAGCGCGTCGAACTGGCCGTGCGGTGGCTGGCCTCGCACGACGGTTGGCTGCTGGTGCTGGACAACCTGACCGGGCCGCGGGACGCCGCCGGTGTGCTGGAACGTGTCCGGACCGGGACGGTCGTGATCACGTCGCGGCAGGTCGGCGGGTGGCGCGGCGTCCGAACGGTGCCGCTCGACGTGCTCACGGCCGAGGAGGCCGCCGACCTGGTGGCGCGCGTCGTGGCGGCGGAGTGGCCGGGCGCCGACCTGACCGGTGTGGACCGGTTGTGCGCGGAGTTGGGCCAGTTGCCGCTGGCGGTGGAGCAGGCCGCCGCGTACCTCGCGCAGGCCCGCATCACCCCGGAGGCCTACCTGGACCTGCTGGCCGGGTTCCCCGCGCGGATGTTCGCCGCGACCGCCGAGGGCGGTGACGCGCAGCGCGCCGTCGCCCGGATCTGGCGTGTCACGCTCGACCGCCTGGCCGACACCCCGGCGGCCGGCCGGCTGCTGCGGGTGCTGTCCTGGTACGCGCCCGACGACATCCCCCGCGACCTGCTCGCCGCGGCCCTCCCCGACCTCCCGGCCCCGGACCTGGTGGACGCGCTGGGCCGGCTGGCGGCCTACGGGATGATCACCCTCACCGCCGGCGGCGTCACAGTGCACCGCCTGGTCCAGGCGGTCACCCGGACCCCCGACCCGACCGACCCGCACCGCGCTCCCGAGGACATCGCCACGGCCCGCGAGAACGCCGTCACCGGCCTGGCCTCGACGCTGGACGGACTCGACCCCGCCGACCCGGCGGCATGGCCGGTGTTCCGGTCGGTCCTGCCCCATGTGCGCGCACTGGCCGACCGGACCACACCCGACACCGACAGCCGGGTGTTCTGCCCGGTGCTCCTGGCGATCGGCGCGTACCACTACCACCGGGGCGCCACGGCCTCGGCCATCTCCTGCTTCGCCCGCGCCGCCGAGAGCAGCGAACGCCTGCACGGGCACGACCACCCCACCACGATGGACTCGTGGAACAACCTGGCCAGCGCTCACGAGATGGCCGGCGACTCCGAGCGGGCCATCACCCTGCTGGAGGCGATCGTCGGCGACCGGGAGCGGGTCCTGGGCCAGGACCACCCCGACACCCTCCTCTCGCGCAACAACCTGGCCGGCGCGTACGAGCAGGCGGGTCGACTGGACGCGGCGATCGCCCTGTTCGAGGCGAACCTCGCCGACCGCGAACGGGTCCTGGGCCACGACCACCCGCACACGCTGCTGTCCCGCAGCAACCTGGCCGGCGTGTACGACACCGCGGGCGACCCGGCGCGAGCGATCCCGCTGTACGAGGCGGTGCTGGCCGATCGCGAGCGCGTGCTGGGACCCGACCACCCGGACACGCTGATCGTCCGGAACAACCTGGCCTACGTGTGCGGCCGGACCGGTGACCTGGACCGGGCCATCGGGTTGTACGAGACGACCCTCGCCGACCGCCTCCGCGTCCTGGGCCACGACCACCCGTACACCCTGGCCTCGCGGACCAGCCTGGCCGTGGCCTACGAACTGGCCGGCAGCGTCGAACGCGCAGTCCCGCACTTCGAGGCGGCCCTGCTTGAGTACGAGCGACTGCTGGGCCCCGACCACCCCGACGTGCGGACGATCCGCGCCGAGCTGGGCCGCCGCCGTTGACGCGTCAGAAGCTGAAGTGCCGGATCGCCGCGTCGCCCGCCGCCGCCGTCTCCGCGAAGAACGTCACCAGCGCCGGGTAGTGGTCCCGCAGGTAGTCGAGGTCGTCGGCGTCCCACATGGTCCCCATCGGGTAGACCTTCCCCTCGTTGAGGTTCTCCGGGGTGCAGTGCGGCTCCAGCACCGAGAACGGGGTCTCGCTGAGCCGCTTCGCGGTGGCGGCGACCATGGCCGCGTCCCACGCCATGAGGGTGGCCTCCTCGTCGATGGGGTCGCCGTCCTCGTACAGCTCGACGTACACGTCGGCCGAATTGAGCAGGTGCTGGATGCCGGCCCACGCCTTCTCCAGGAAGCAGTCCGGCCGCTCCTCGTCGTCCACCTGCTCCAGCGCCCACTCCGGGTCCTCGAACGCCTGCGCCAGCTCGTCCGGAGTCACCCGGGTGAAGGACAACGTCATGCCCACGAGGTCACCACTCCCCCATCAACCGTTCCGATCTCGACGCCCAGCCTCGCACGCCGGCGCCCGCCGTGGGGGCGGTTCGGTGATCTTGGTCAGTCGCTCGTGACGACCTCGGGACCGAAGCGCGGCGCCAACTCGGCCCGCACCCGCACGTGCCGCAGGAGGAACGCCCGTTCGTCCAACCGCTTGCGGCGCAGCCACCCGGTCACCTCGGCGTTGCACTTGCTGGCGTTGCAGGACGCGCAGGCGGGCACGATGTTGTCCATTGTGTACCGACCGCCGCGCGACAACGCCTGCACGCAGTCCTTCTGCAGCGGGGTCCCGGTGGCCCCGCAGTAGGCGCAACCGCCCCACGCCTCCTTCAGCGCGGTCCACTCCGCCGCGGACAGGTCGTTCTCGGCCCGCTCCATCCGCCGCTTCCGCTTGCGCGCCGCCCGCACCCGCCTGCTGCCACCCACAGCCATGCGCCGGACCCTACGCCCGGCGCGGCCGCGCGGGGACGAGGCCCGCCGGAGGCCGTTTCCGGGCGCCCCGCCCGGGGTACGTGCCAGGGCGTGAACCACGACCTTGAGCAACCAGGGTCCGTGCCGCCGGCCCGCCACCACCCCGACGCGGCGGTCCGGACCACCCGACGTCGGGGTGTGGTGTTCGCGCACGTGCGCGGCGAGGTGGACACCGCCAACTACGACGTGGTCCGCGCGGAACTGCTGGGCTGCCTGGACAACGCGTCCACGGCCCTGGTGGTGGACCTCGCGGACGTGGAGTTCTTCGGGTCGATGGGCATCGCCGTGCTGGTCGAGGTGCGCGAGCACGTGGACCGGCTGGGCATGGGGTTCGCGGTCGCCGCCGGGCACCGCGTGGTGGTCAACCCGATGCGCGTGACCCAGGTGGAACGCCTGCTGACCCTGCGCCCCACCCTGGAAGACGCCATCGCGGCCGTGGAACGCCCGCCGGACGGCGGTTTCTCGTGGTGGTCGCCGTAGCGGGAGGCGGCCCCTGACCATCGGGGGGAGAAGCCAGGGACCGCGTCCGACACCGGATCGGGGGGAGGTCCGGTGCCGCCAGGCAGTGTATGCGGCTGGGCGCAGAATTCAACAGTGCACGAATAGTGGCGCTCCTACTACGCACCGTAGTGGACGTCGCCCCTGCTCTGTCGTTCCGCCGGAACGGTGCGGCGTTGTGCGTCATATGACGCGGTGGGCCGCGGTGATCGGCGTCATTGTCGTGATCATGACCTTTGCGGACGACTCGCGGTCGATCCCCCGTCTCCCGGGGCACGGGCCTCTCCTCACGTCACCACTCCGACCGCGCAGATGACGTCGGACCGCTCCGGCGGGCGTGGTGTCGCCTCGTCCGGCCTCCACCGCCAGGGCGGCACGATGCCGGGTTCGACCAGGGTGAGCCGGTTCAGCCAGGTGGCGATCCGGTGCGGTGACCGGCGAGTCCGTTGCACCGGGTACAGCGCTGCCGGTCGCTCGTCCCGGCCGGCCGCGGGGTCCTCCTGGCCGCTGGCGTGGGTGATGGCCACCATGCCGCCGGTGGGACCGGCGGCGATGTAGGCGTCGACGGCCGCCCGGGCGCGGTCGTGATCGGCGCACGTGTCCAGCACGTCGATCGCGAGGATCCCGACCGGTCGCGTGAAGTCGAGCAGTCGTCGCGTCTCCGGGTGCCCGAGCACGGCGTCCGGGTCGAGCAGGTCGGCCTCGATGACGGTGCCGGCGGTGTCGCGGAGTATCCGCCGGCCGTGGTCGACGGTGGTCGGGTCGTGGTCGACGTAGACGACCGGGAGGTCGTCGTGGTGGTCGCGGGCCACGTCGTGGGTGGGGTGCACGGTGGGCAGCCCCGAGCCGAGGTCGAGGAACTGGCGGACACCGGTGGTGACCATGTGGTGGACGACCCGCCGGAGGAAGGCCCGGTGGTGTCGGGCGAGGTCGAGCAGTTCGGGTCGTCGGGCGACGGCCGCCGTGGCCGCGGCCCGGTCGACCGGCGTGTTCAGGGTTCCGCCGAGCAGGAAGTCGTGCATGCGCGCGGCGTTGGGCGAGGTGAAGTCGGTGGCGTGGCGGTCTGCGCGGTCGGACACGACAGGGTCCTTTCGCCGGGTCGTGGTCGGGCCCGGGCCCGGTGGCGGTGCGGACGGGATCCGTCGGTGGGGCGAGGAGATCTTCGTGTGATGACGCGGAAGGGTCCGCATTCACTCTGCCGGTGATTCCCATACCCGTCCGAGTGACTCCTTTGCTGGACACGGGCGGTCCTCGGCGTCCGTTCGAGTGAACCGGGGAAGTGGGTTCGGGATGTTCGACGGTTCGGAGGCTTGTTGGAGATGAACGTCCACACCGGACACCGTCCCCGTACGCGAGAGGGTTGAGCGTTGACCCACGAGATGAGCGCGACGAGTCTGCAGGGAACTCCCGGGTTCTCCACGTCGGGCGAAGCCGCGTCGTGCACCGTGGCGCCGAGCTTGCGCCCGCGTCGCGCGGTTCAGGACGTCACCAGATCGAGCCGCTCCGAGTTCCGCAGTCCTGCGGGAAGGGCCGAGTGGTCCGTCGTGCGCACACGGCGGTCGGGGGCTCGGACGGGGTGGGGCGTCGGTTCGTGACCCGTGTCTCCGCCGAGTTCAGCGACGAGTTCGAACGCTTCTACATCGACAACTACGAGGACGTGCGCGGCTTCATCAAGTTCCTCCACCCGAACGGCGACGACGAGGCGATCGCCCAAGAGGTGTTCATGCGCACCTTGCGGTGTTGGGACACGGCAAGGCGGAATCCGCGCGCTTATGTGTTCAAGGCCGCCCGGCACGAGGTCTACGCGACGCGGGAAAAGGCTCTGCGGCAGCCGACGGTCACCCTGCAGGACGAGCACCACGTGATGGCGGCGCCGACATCCGGGGTCGAGGACTGGCACGGTGTGCAGGAGGTGCTGGCCGACATCCAGCGCCTGCCGGAGAAGTTGGCGCAGGTGCTGATCCTCGACGTCATCGGCCTGGGCGTGGCGGAGATCGCCGAGGTCATGGCGTTGGACAAGCACACGGTGTCCAACTACAAGGTGGAGGCACGACGCCGGTTGCGGACCTCCGACCACCCCGGTGGCGGGCGCTCAAGGGTGCGTGGTGCGCGGGGGCGACAGGACAGGGGTGACGGGTGATGTGGCAGCGGGTTGTCGAGTGGGTCCCGGGCACGAGGGCGTTCGCGCGGCGTCGGGGGCTGGAAGCGCGGCTGCACCTGGCGGTCCGCCGGCTCAGGCCCGTGGTCAGTGAGGAGGACAAGGTGGCCGCCCTCCGCCGGATCGTCGCCGGGGTCGAGGCTCGGTCGGCGGCCGGGAACTCCCCCGCGGCCGAGGACGTGGAGGCCCGGCCCGTCCCCGTCACGGCGACCCGGGAGATGGTGCGGCTGTGGGCTTCCGCGATCGTCAACAGCAGTTGCCCGTCTACTTCCGTCGACACGCTGCGGGTCCGCCTGGAGGCCTTCGCCGAGGCGTTGGCGTCCCAGGCCGCGGGGGGCAACCCGCGGGAATGGCCCGCCCAGCGCATCGGCCGTGAGCTCGCGGTCCGGATGCGGTTGACGCCGCAGTCGTTCACCGACGTCCTGGAACAGGTGGTGCCGTGGCTGGAGAGCCTGCCCGGCACGAGCCCCGGCCGGCGCTCGGCGGCGATCGCGGGCTTGGCGGGCGGCTTCGCCGAGGGCGTCCGGGCGCGGGTGCTCGACGAGCAACTGGACATGGCCGAGGCGTTGCGGGAGGTGGCGCGCCGAAGCGCCCCGCCGACGACACCGCACGAACCGGAGTCCCGCACCCGGCCGACCGAGTGCGTCGTGGACGACGAAGGGCGCATCACCGCTGTGACATCGGCGTTGTGCGCCCTGTTGCACCTGTCCGAGGACCGGACGGTCGGCCGGTTGCTGCGGGGGTTCGGTGTCCGGGAACGGGATCGGGTGGCCGTGGACGCCGCGCTGCGCCGGGCCGCGGAAGCGCCGGGCCGCGCGGCGCGGGTCGAACTCGCCGTCGTCGGATCCGACGGGCGGGCTCCCATGTGGATCGCCGCGTCGGTGTTGTCGCTGGCGCCCGACACCGGTTACCGCGTCTCGATCCGCGACATGACCGCCCTGCGGGCTTGGCGGGACTCCCTGCTGCCCCGCAACACCCTCGACGAGGTCACCAGGCTGCCCGACGAGCGGAACTTCCTCGACCAGGTCCAGTCCACGTTGGACAGGATCGACGAGGAGGTCACCATCGGCATGTGCGCCCTGCGACTGCGCGACCTCAACCTCGTGACCCGCAGCATGGGACCGCAGGCGCGCGACCGCGTGGTCACCACGATCGCGTCACGGATCCAGGCCGCGGTCGCCGGGATCCCGGCCACCACGGTGGGCCGGTTGGACCGCGACACCTTCGCCGTGCTGGTGACCGACCGGCACAGTTGGAACGGCGTCACCGAGACGGTGCGCCGGCTGGTGGACTGGGTGTCGCAACCCCTGTGGGTGGACGGCGGCGAGATCGTCCTGGCCTCCGCCGTCGGGGTCGCCGAAGGCAGGCGCGGGATGAGCGCGACCCAACTGCTGGGCAAGGTGCAGGTGTCGCTGAACGTCCACGACGGCGGAGCCCGTGACCGGGTCCCGGTCCCCCAGCCGCGCTCCCGGGCGCACGACGACCCGCGGATCCACCTGTTGGCGGCCTTCCCCCAGGCGCTGGAGCGCGGCGAGATCGACCTCGCCTACACCCCGGTCGTCCGGCTGCGCGACGGCGTCCTGGCCGGGGTGGAGGTCAGCGGGGTGTGGCGGACCGCGGACGGCCGGCCGCGCCAGATCGACGACCTGATCGAGTTGGCGGACGACATCGGGCTCAACCTCGCCTGGGGTTCCTGGCTGCTGCGCCGGGTGGTCCGACAGGCTCGACGGTGGACGCAGACCCTGGGCGCGGCGGCGCCACGCGTCACCATGGCCGTACCCCGGCGGTTCGCGCGCGACGGCGACCTGGTCGGGCACGTTCGCGCCGCGCTGCGCGACACCGGGCTGCCGCCGTGGAAGTTGATGTTGTCGCTGCCCGAGTCCGCGGTCGTCGGCGACGACGGACACCCCCACCCGTGCCTGGTCGACCTGGGTGGCCTGAGCGTGCCGCTGGCGCTGGACGGGCTGGGCACCCGGTTCCGCCGCTACGACACGTTGCCCCACCTCGCCCTGCACACCATCGTGATCCCGCCCCAGCTCACCACCGCGCTCGACGGTCCCGACGACGGCACGACCCGCCGGGCGGTCGCGGCCAACCTCATCAGGATGGGCAACGACCTCAAGCACGAGATCGTCGTCAAAGGCGTCCTCTCCCGGACACAGCGCGACATCGCCCGCAGCCTCTCGGCCACGCTGGGCCAGGGCACCCTGTTCGGCGGCCCGCTGCCGCCGGACCGGATCCCGGACCTCGTCGGCGGGCAGCCGATCGCCGTGTGACCGCCCCTGATCGCGACTCGACCACCGGAAGCGCCCCGCACCCATGAACTCGTCCTCGCCACCAGCCGGCCCCGACGTCGCCAACCACTCGACCGGCGCCCGCGACTCGACGGTGCTGCAGATCGGAGCCGTGCACGGCGGCGTCGCGATCACCGACCACCACCGGCCCGAGGCCCCGGTCTCGATCGTGTCCACGATGCCGCCGCTGGACCGGTTGCCCACCGCCCTGTGCGGTCGGGAAGACCTGCTGGACACCCTCGCCGCGCACACGGCACGGCAGGCCGGCGCCCTCGTCGTGCTGCACGGCGTCGGCGGCAGCGGCAAGACCACCGCCGCGCTCGGCGCGGTCGCGCGCCTCGACCGCCTCCACCCCGACGTGCGGGTGTGGTGGCTCGACGCCTCCACCGACGCTGCCCTGTCCGCCGGGTTCCGGGAGGTGGCCCTGGACGCCGGCGCGCCCGTCGACCAGGTCGTCGCCGCGTGGACCGGTTCCCGCTCCCCCGCCGGCGTCCTCGCCCGCGCCCTGGCCGCCACCACCCGGCGCTGGTTGATCGTGGTGGACAACGCCGACGACACCCGACAGCTCACGCCGTGGCTGCCCGCCCTGCCGCGCCACAAGGGGGCCACGGTGATCACCAGTCGCGACGGCGCCCCGGTCGCCTGGCCCCCCTTCGCCGCACGCCACCAGGTCGGGCCGCTCGCCGACGACGACGCGGCGCGACTGCTCCGGGCCCTGGCACCGCACAGCGGCACCAGGCAGCAGGCGCTTCGGCTGGCCGCCGCCCTCGGCGGGCTCCCGCTGGCCCTCCACCTGGCCGGTCACTACCTCCACGCCGCGCGGCAGTTGCCGCCCGTCCACGGCGCGCAGGTCCCCATGGACTTCGACCAGTACCGCACCGCGTTCCGCGAACACTTCCCGGACGTCGACCACCTGCACGAACTCGCCGGCGGCCTGCCCGACCGGGCGCTGCTGCGCCGCACCTGGGAACTCACCCTGGACCACCTGACCGAGCGGGGACTGCACCACGCCCGGCCGCTGTTGCGGTGGCTGGCCTGCTTCGCCCCGGCCGCTCTGCCCTACGGCGCGCTCAGCGCCGACATCCTCAGCCGGTCACCGCTGTTCCCCGGCATCACCCCGGTGGAACTGCTGCGCACCCTCGGCACGCTCACCGACTTCGGGCTGCTCGACACCGTGTCCTACCGCGACCCCCGGGCGTCCACCGCCACCACGCCGTGCCTGCTGCTGCACCCGGTCGTGCGTGAGGCGAACCGCCACCAACCGGACGTCCGGACCGGTCCCCTCCCCTACGTCGCCCTGAGCGTCGCCGCCCTCGACGGCGCCACCGCCCACCTGTCCTGGGCGGACCCCGACGAACGGTCCCTGTGGGCGGCGTTGGTGCCGCACTGCGAGCACATCGTCGACCGCGTCGCCCGTGACCCGGCCGTCCCGGACGACTGGAACCTCTTCACCACGCGCCTGACCCGCGCCAACGCGCTGCTCGCCCAGCTCACCAACGCGCCGAAGCGGGCACGTGACCTGTTCACCCAGGCCCTCGCGACCCGCCGGCAGTACCTGGACGAGCACCACCCGGACGTCCTCACCCTCCGGCGTGACCTCGCCTGGCTGCGCTGTTCCACCCCTTCGACGGCACCCGACCACGTCCAACGGTGCTTCACCGAACTCGTGGCGCTGCTGCACGACTGCACCACGCACCTGGGGCCGGACCACGCGCTCACCATCGCCTGCCGGTTCGACCTCGCCTGGGTGAACTCGACCACCGACCCCGACGCCACGACGGTGATCGACCACCACCGGCAGCTCATCGAGGCCGAACACCGAGCCCTCGGTCACCACGCCCTCACCGGCCTCGTCGCGCAACTGACGATCGTCACCACCCTGTGGCGTCGGGAGCGTCATTCCCCGACGCCCGACACGACCACCGTCCTCGCCGAATTCGCCAAGCTCGACGCCATGCTGCGGGACCTCCGGGACCAGGACACGCGGCACCAGCTCCCGCTGCCGTTGGAGCAGGTCCAGGCCGTGATCACCCACACCCTCAGCACCTTCTCGATCAGCCGGCGGGACACCCGCTGAGCCCCGTCGGGCGGTCAGACGAAGGCTGCCGCGTAAGCGGCGACGACGGCCACGATGAAGGTCGGGTAGCCGATGCGCGCGGCGATGGCCAGGGTGTGTTCCGCCTGCGGTTGGCCCTGGTTGATCAGGCGTTTGCGGAGCATCGCGTTGAGCACGCACATCGCCGCCAGCAGGATGAACGCGTAATAGCCCCATTCCAGGGCCACCGTGTAGCTCACCGACGGCAGTTGCGACGTGACGTTGTTCAGCAGCACCGCCGCGCTGAGTATCGCCGTGATGCCCATCGACACCGGGGCCGCGCCGTCGGTGGCCTTGAAGAACAGCGACAGGTACGTCACCGCGATGAGCAGGGCCAGCGGGAGCAGGTTCTTGACCAGGAAGGGGCCCACGTCGCGGGCGATCTCGACTTCCACGGCGTACTGGCTGTAGTAGATGCCCGTCGCCGCGCCCACGACCTTGCTGTCGCCCAGCGCGTCGCTGCTCCCCACGGTCAGCTGGAAGAACCGCGCGGCGACGGCCTGCCAGTTCGGGACGCGGTTGATGCCGGACTCCGCGTCGGTGCCGCTGCGCAGGTAGTGGTCCGGGGTCTGGTTGAGGATCTCCTTGTCCGTCACGTACAGCACCTGGTCGGCGGGCTGGGTCCGGTTCTGCAGGCGGACCTCCAGGTGCTGCCGGTCGAACGGGAAGCTGCGGAAGTCGAAGCCCGCCTTGAACCGGCCGGCCACGCGGTACAGGCGGTAGGTCCGGCCGTCCTCGGTGATGTCGCGCAGGGGCGTGCCGGGGCGCAGGTCGGGGTTGACGGCGTTGACGAAGTGCACGTCGGCCGCGCCGTGGTCGCCGGTGTACTTCAGCCACAGGAAGAAGTCCACGTAGTAGGTGCCGTCGCGGGTGTCGAGGTCGCGGATCTCGTTGAGGTTGATGCCCGTGGACACGACCTGGCGGCGGCTCAGGTACCGGTCGCCGACGCCGATGACCGTGCCCTTGGCCAGCCCGTCGCGCAGCGCGGCCTCCGACGGCGGTTCGTAGAGGCCCAGTTGCACGGGCGCGGACATCAGCCGCGTGCCGTCGCTGGTCTGGAAGTGCACCGGCATCTGCGCGGAGCCGTTGGCGGTGAAGTACAGCGGTCCGAGCAGGGCGTGGAAGGAGTTCTTCTTGTCCTTCAACGCCGCCAGCGCGTCGCGGAGGAGGCGGCGGTCGTCGGCGCGGTGCGGTTCGTCGTACTTGAGGCCGCCGGTGGCCGCGGCGTGCAGGCCCACGTTGAGCGCCTGGCGGGCGGTGGCGGCGGGCCAGAGCGGGCGTTCGCCGTAGCGCTGCTCGTACTCCTGCGCCCACGCCAGCGCCGGGCCGGACAGCGCGTCCGCCGCCATGGGCGTGGCCAGGTGCAGCCCGCTGGTGAACAGGCCCGGCTTGCCCTGCTCGCGTTCGGCGGCGACCAGCGCGTCGTGCGCGGCCCGCGTGCCGACCGTGGCGGTGCCGACGATCGGCGCGGTGACGCCGGCGGCGCGCAGCCGTTGGATCATCCGGACGCCCTGGCGCTCCCCCGTGGCCAGCACGATCGGCATGGTCGGGTCCCCGCCGGCCAACGCCGCGACCGCGCGGTCGGGGTCGTCGGCGGCGATCGGCACCTCGGCCGCCACCGCGCCGAACCCGCCGAACACCGCGCCGAACCCGTCGCGGGTCGCCCGCCCGAACTCGTCGTCGTCGAACGCGACGGCGGCGGACTTCGCCCCGAGCACCCGCGAGGTGTAGACGGCGAGGAAGTCGTTCTGCGTGCGGCTGCCGAACATGCTGCGGAAGTACCACTCGCTCTCGTCGGTGATGCGGGAGGAGCCGGCCGTCGGCGTGATCGCGGGGATCCCGGCCTCCTTGTAGACCGGCAGGGCCGCCAGCGCGGCGTCGCTCGTGCGGTGCCCGACGACGAAGAGCACCTCGTCGTCGCGGACGATCTCCTCGGCGACGGCCTTGGCCTTGGCCGGTTGGTCGGCGTCGTCGTAGACGCGCAGCACGACCGGGTGGCCGGCGACGCCGCCCGCCGCGTTCACCCCGTCGAGGTGCATCCGCAGGCTCTGCTCCATGTGCGTGGACAGCACCGCGCCGTCGCCGGTCATCCCGGTCACCAGGGCGACGTGGACGGGCGTGCCCTCCGAGCCGTGCGAGAGCGACCACGTGCCCACCGCCGCGAGCAGCACCAGCGCGGCGGCGCCGACCCCGATCCACCTGCCCGTGCGGGAGGATCGGCGCGGCCGGGCGCGCACGGGGTCCGGCCGCGGCGGTTCCACGAGGTCGGCCACCTCGTCCGGCGCGCGGGAGGCGACCCGCTTGAGCGCCGCGCGGGCCCGTTGGGTGTCCGGGTCGGCTTTGAGGTCGTAGGCGCGGTCGAGGCAGAACTTGCGCTCGCCGACGTCGGTCACCAGGTCGGCCAACCACCGCCAGGCGGGCTCGTAACCGGCGTCGAGCGCGAGCGCCCGCCCGAGCAGCGCCCGAGCCTCGTCCGGGTCCGACTCGCGCAGGCGGATGGCGCGGTGGGTGAGCGTGACGGCGCTGTCGCGCTGTTCCGGCACGGGCGGGGCCTCCGGTCGTCGACGGACGTGCGCGTCAAGGCTAGTGGTGAATGTCCGAAGTGGACATCACACCCGCGGGTGGACCGGGGTGGTCGCGGTGCGTGCGCGGGTTCACCCGGCCGGTGCGTCGTGGCCGCGGTTCTACGGGGATGGCGGCGCTTTGGGGATCAGGCGTGGATCACCGGCACGTCCAGGGCGCGGAGGGTCGGGGTCGTGTCGGGCGCGTCCGTGATCACGCCGGCCACCTCCGGCAGCGGCACCACCGCGAACCTCGACACCGCGCCGATCTTCTCCGAGCTGGCCAGCACGTAGGTGTCCGCCGCCTGGTGGGCCAGCGCCCGTTTCATCGCCGCCTCGTCCGCGTCGTCCGTGGTCAGGCCGTACTCCTCGTGCACGCCGGTCACCCCCAGCAGGAACAGGTCCGCGTGCAGGCCCCGCGCCGCCTCGACCGCCGCCGCCCCGCACGCGACCATCGAGTGCTTGAACAGCCGTCCGCCGATCAGGTAGACCTCCACGTCCCGGTGGTCGGCCAGGGCGCCGGCGACCGTCGGGCTGTGGGTGACGACCGTGGCCCGCAGGTCCAGCGGCAGAGCCCGGACGACGGCCAGGGCCGTCGTGCCGCCGTCGATGATCGTGGTGGTGCCGGGTCGGACCAGGGCCGCCGCGCGGGTCGCGACCCGCTCCTTGCCGGACGTCTCGACGCCCTGCCGGGTCGCGTAGTCGGCGATGGCCGGCGAGATCGGCAGCGCGCCGCCGTAGACCCGTTGGCACAGCCCGGCGGCGGCCAGCTCGCGCAGGTCGCGGCGGATGCTGTCCTCGGACAGGCCCAGTTCGGCGGCCAGGTCCTTGGCCACGATCCGCCCGTCGGCGCGCAGCCGCTCCAGCAGGAGATCGCGCCGTTGTGCCGCCAGCATGCCTGTTCCTCCTTGTTTCTTCCGATTGTTGCACACTACGGTGGTCGGCATGGCGAAACCACTCATGATCCTCATCGCGGGCCCCTACCGGTCGGGCACCGGCGACGACCCGGAGTTGATGGCGCGCAACCTGGCCCGCCTGGAGGAAGCGGCGTGGCCGATCTTCCGCAGCGGGCACGTGCCGATGATCGGCGAGTGGGTGGCGTTGCCCGTGCTGCGCGGGGCCGGTGGCGACGGGCCAACCGACCCGGTGGCGGAGGGGATCATGTACCCGACCGCCGAACGGCTGCTCCGGCACTGCGACGCGGTCCTGCGGCTGCCCGGCGAGTCGACGGGCGCGGACCAGGACGTGCGGATCGCGCGCGAACGCGGGCTGCCGGTGTACCACCGGGTCGAGGAGATCCCCGGCTACCGGGCCGGCTCCGCCGGGGAGTCCGACGGAGCCGGCCCGGGTCGCTAAGCCGCCGCCGTCGCGCAGGGCGTGGTCGGCGGGGTGGTGGACGTGCCCGAGGACGGGGACGTCGTCACCGGCGGGCCGGCCGAGGCGGGCCGCGTGCCGCCGCACTGGTCGATCTCCAGGCGGCGGTCGACAAGGTCGCTCTTGGAGAACACGACGTACTCGGTGCCGACGGTCAGCTCGTACCGGCACGAGTAATTGATCTGGGTGGTGACGTAGACCCAGCGCGGGACGTCGCCCTTGTACTCCGTGTGCACCTTCACGGTGTAGCGGTACTTGTCGTTGTAGCCGTCTTTCTGCTCGATCTTCCGGGCGACGACCAACCCGCTGAAGACGTACTTCGCCTGCTGGTAGCGCAGGGCTTCGTTGCCGGGGAAGCAGACACACGCGCTGGCGGGACTGACCAGGACCGCGGTGAGCAACACGGCGGCCATGGTGACGACCCCGGCCGCGTGCGCCAGTAATCGAAGACGCGTCACAGTGATCCCCTCGGGAGGAGTGTCGCGGCGGCCCGGACCCAGCCTAACGACCGCGTCAGGCGCGCTGCGGCACCTTCGCCAAGACGCGCATGAACGCACGGGACCACTCCGGCAGGTCCGGCCAGCCGCGGCAGGACACCATCGCCCCGTCCACCACGTCGGGCGCGTCCACGAACGTCGCGCCGGCCAGCTCCACGTCCACCTTCAACGGCGGGTAGGCGGCGGTCGTGCGCCCCCGGAGCAGACCCAGCGCGGCGGGCACCTGGGGGCCGTGGCAGATGGTGCCCACGGGGAGGTCGTGGTCGAAGAAGTGGCGGACGATGCGGTCCACGTCCGGGTGCGTCCTGATGTGCTCCGGGGCCCGTCCGCCCGGGATGACCAGCGCGTCGAACCGCTCGGGCTCGACGTCGGCGAACGCCAGGTCCACGGGCAGCCGGTGGCCGGGCTTCTCGGTGTAGGCGTCGCAGTCCGGCTCGAAGTCGTGGACCACCAGCTTGACCGGCCGCGTGGTGGGAGCGGCCACGACCGCCTCGTGGCCGCCCTCGCGCAGGCGGAACACCGGGTACATCGCGTCCAGCACCTCGGCGGCGTCGCCCGTCAGCACCAGCACCCTGGCCATGCTCGCTCCCCCGCTGGGTCGAACCGGTTCCGATGTGCCGACCGTAGAGCGGGCGGGTTCGGCGCAACAATCCGCCAGGCGGGGGTTCGAACCGGTTCGCACCGGCAGGGCGGTGCGAACCGGGGAGGGTCAGTGCTTGGCCGCCTTGGCCCGGCGGTTGGGCTTGGCCGGGTGGTCGGCGCCGTTGGTGGCGTGCGGTGCGCCGCCCAGGCCGGTGGCGGTCAGGGTGACGGTCGGCTGGGCCGGCTCGACGACCAGGCCGCCGTCGCCGTCCGCCGCGGTGGCCGCGGGCCGTTCGGGCGCGCCGGACACGCCGCCCACGCCGTCACCGGTCGCAGCGCCGATCGTCAGCGGGACGGCCGTGTCGGCGCCGCCGTCGCCGTCGGTGGCCATCGGGGTGCCGTCGGCGGCGGAGACGTCGGCCAGGGCGTGCAGCGTCCCGCCGTCGAAGAGGCCGCCGACGCCCGAGGGCAGCGCGAGCGCCTCCTCCGGGGAGCCGGTGAAGTCCAGCGAGTCGGCGGCGGCCGGTTCGGTGAACTCGTAGTCCACCAGCCGCAGCCCGTTCGCGCTCTGCTGCTGCCACCGCGCCCGGAAGCTCTCCCACGGCACGTTCGCCCACAGGTAGTACCGGTCGGTGCCGGGCAGCCACACGCCGGAGTAGCGGTTCTCGCCGCCGGACTGGTGCACGTTGATGTCCACCAGCCGCAGGCCCTGCGCCGCCCACTCCTGCCACTTCGCGCGGAAGCTGTCCCACGACGCGTTGGCCCACAGCCCGTACCCGCCGGACCCCGCGAGCCACACGCCCGAGTAGCGCGCCTGCCCGTCGACCTCGTGCACGTTGATGTCCACCAGCCGCAAGCCCTGCGCGGCCCACTCCTGCCACTTCGCCTTGAAGCTGTCCCAGGACGCGTTGACCCACAACGCGTAACCGCCCGTCCCCGCGCGCCACACGCCCGAGTAGCGGTCCTCGCCGCCCGCGCGCAGCACGTGCAGGTCCACCAGCCGCAGCCCTTGTCCGGCCCACTCCTGCCACTTCGCCTTGAAGCTGTCCCAGGACGCGTTGGCCCACAACGCGTAACCGCCGGTGCCCGCCGTCCACACGCCGGAGTAGCGGTTCTCGCCGCCGACGCGGCGGACGTTGAGGTCGATCAGCCGCAGCCCCTCCGCCGCCCACTCCTGCCACTTCGCCTTGAAGCTGTCCCAGCTGACGTTGACCCACAGCGCGTGCTTCCCGCTGCCCGCGCGGAACACGCCGGTGTGGCCGCGCCCGGTGAACCGCGCGTACATGTGCGCGATGGTCACGCGGTCGCCGAAGCTCAGGCCGTCGCGCTGCCCGATCGTCACGCCCTGGCGCAGCGGCACGATCGTCGTCGCGCCGTTGACGCCGAACGCCGTCGGGCCGTAGTGCATGATCGAGTCGTAGTCGTAGTCGAAGTAGTCGGTGAAGCCGTCGCAGAACCGGTCGAAGTTGGACTCGAACCCGTCCTGGATGTTGCCGTACTCGATGCGCACGAACTGGTCGCGGTCGCACCGGCTCTGCTCGTGCAGGATGCCCAGCGAGTGCAGGCACTCGTGGACGGTGGTGCCCGTCGTCGCGCCGTCGGACAGGCGGATGCGCTGCTCGCCGCCCCGCATCCCGATCGGCGAGGAGCTCCAGCCGACGTCGGGGTTGCGCACGAACCGCACGTAGTTCGCCTGGCCGGCGCGGGCGACGAACCGGATCGCGGTGTTCTCCTCGATGTGCGCGATGGCCTGGGTGACGCGGGCCTGGTTCGGCAGCCCGGCGTCGATGACGAACGGCACGACGCCGTTGGTCCACAGCATGTCGGAGTCGGCGGGCAGCCCGATCCCCATCAGCTCGGACGGTGGTTGTCCCACGTCCGCGGGTTCGCCGGGGCGCAGTCTGGCGGCGGCGGCCTCGACCTCCTCGGCCGGGCCCATGTCGATGCACCCCTGGTAGAGCGCGATGCCGTCGACCACGCTGTAGCGGACGGGCTTGTCGCGGAACCCCGGCCCCGACAGGAACCCGGTGCGCACCTCGCGGCTGGCGGCCATGCCGTCACCGGTCACGATCTCGTCCACGGTTGATTCCTCTCCCGAAAAGTCGGCGTACGTCTGACAGAGGCATCCGGCGACGGCCAGATACGGCGTTCGTCAATGACCGACCGGGTGCAGGTCGAGAACCATCGGCCGCGGCGTGACCCGGTGCGCGGCGGTGGTGATCAGGTCACCGTCGGTGACCACTCCGGACCCGTCGCGGTCACCGTGCACGCGCACGACGAAGGTCCCCGGGCCGTCCACGTCCGCGTCCACGGCGAACGGCAACTCCAGCCCACCAGCGGGAACACGCACCGCGGGCAACGTCACCACGGCCACCGTGCGCGCGGGCGCGTCCGCCTCGGACACGTCGCGAACCTCGACGCGGACCCGGTCGAGGAGGACCGGGGCATCGGCCGACGGGAACCGTAACGTCCCCACAACGCGCACGATCCGGACCATACGCGTAATCGACCGAACACACATCCGGTCTTTTTCCCCTATTTCCCCGGTTCGTCTGCGAGCGATATTCGGGATCGTCGTCGCGGCCGGGCGTGGCACACTGCGGACAAGTGGAGATCCTTCTGCTGAAGCTGTGCCTGGCTCCCCTGCTGGTCGTCGGTTCCACGGTGGCCGGCCGCCGATGGGGCGCGGACGTGGCCGGGATCCTGGTCGGGCTGCCGATCGTCGCCGGGCCGATCCTGTTCATCACCCACCTGCTCCACGGCCCGCGCTTCACCGCCGGCGCGGCCGGGGCCTCGCTGTTCGGGCTGGTGGCGTTGGCGGTGTTCGCCGTGGTGTTCGCGCGGGTGGCGGGTCGGTTCGGGTGGCTGGTCACGACGGTGGTGAGCTGGGTGGCCGTGCTCGTGGTGGATGCCGCCCTGTCGTTCGCGCGTGTCTCGACCGTCGTGGCGTTCGCGGTCACCGTCGCCGCCGCCGCGGTCGCGTCGTCGCTGATGCCGCCGGCCGGGCCGGACGCGGGTGTGGTGCGGCGGCCGTCGTGGGACCTGCCGGGACGCGCGGTCGCGACCGCGCTGCTCGTGCTCGCGGTGACCACGGCGTCCAGTGCGCTGGGGCCGCAGTGGACCGGGTTGCTCGCACCGTTCCCCGTCGCGACGAGTGTGGTGGCGGGCTTCGTCCACGCGCAGCAAGGGGCGGCGGCGGTGACGGTGGTCGTGCAGCTCGTCGTGGTGCGGGTGAGGCGTTGGTGGTGGGGAAAAGGCGTTGCCGACCGCTGGTAGGTTGCGGGCTGTGACGAGCCCCGAGTCGGACAGAGCCGCGACGCCCGTCGCCTGAGGCCCCTGGGGTCACGGGCGGCGCCTTGTCGTCCTGTCCGCCTCTGTCCCGGGGTGTCGCTTGTCCGTGTTCGTCCTTGGCCTTGCCGTGTTCGCGCAAGGCACTTCCGAGTTCATGCTGTCCGGTCTCGTGCCGGGTGTCGCCCGTGACCTGTCGGTGTCGGTGGCCGCCGCCGCGAGCCTGACGTCCGCCTACGCCATCGGGATGGTGCTCGGCGCGCCCGTCATGGCGTTGTGGAGCGCGCGGTGGCCGCGTCGGCGCGCGCTGCTGGTGTTCCTGTCCGTGTTCGTCGCCGTGCACGTCATCGGCGCGGTGACGACGAGTTTCCCGGTGTTGTTCGGCACGCGGGTCGTCGGCGCTGTGGTCAACGCCGGGTTCCTGGCCGTCGCGATGTCCGTCGTGGTGGCGGCGAAAGGGCCGCGGGCAACGTCGGTGGTGGTGGCCGCGGTGACGTTGTCGTGCGTGGTCGGGGTGCCGGCCGGGGCCGTGTTGGCGGAGTGGGCCGGGTGGCGGTCCGCGTTCTGGGCGGTGGCGGTGTTGTGCCTGCCCGCGTTCGTGTTCCGGTTCCCGGCGACGCCGAGCGGTCACGCGTCGGTGTCGCACGAGCTGCGCGTGTTGCGGCTGGGGTCGGTTCGGGTGGCGTTGGGGCTTGCCGTCCTGGTCAACGCCGCCACCTTCGCGACGTTCGCCTACCTCGCGGTGCTGGCCGAGGTGGTGAGCCCACCGCTGCTGCTGGCCGCGTTCGGGATCGGCGCGTTCTGCGGGGTGACCGTGGCCGGACGGGTCGGTGAACGCGTGCGGTGGCAGGCGGTGGCCGCGTGTGCCGCCGGGTGGGCCGTGCTGGCGCTCGTCGGCGACCACCCCGTGGCGCTGGTGGTGGTGACCGTCGTCCAGGGCGGTCTGTCGTTCGGGGTCGGGTCGGCGCTGGTGACCGCGATCGTGCGCGCCGCCGCCGACGCGCCCGCGCTGGGCGGGGCGTTCGCGACGGCGGCGCTCAACGTCGGCGCGGTCGCCGGTCCGCTGCTCGCGGGCCTGGCGGGGCACCGCTCCGCGCCGTGGACCAGCGCGGTGCTGACGACCGCCGCCCTGGTCACCGTGCTCGCCGCACGCCCCGGCGCCACACGTCCACGCCCGCCGTCCCCGGCACCACGTTGACCCGACGTGGACGCGGACGGACCGCCGGCCCCGCCGGTCGGGCACCCGCCGGACCGGCCCGTCGCGCTCCAACGTGTCCACTGTGGACTAGCGCGGTGCCGCGCCGATCGGATCAGCGCTCAGGACGTGGGCCTCGGCCGGGGTCAGGGTGGTGCCGGTGGTGTGGTGGTGGGTGAACAGGGCCGGGGTCAGGGCGGCTCGGGTGGCTTCGGTGATGCGGTTGACGTCGGCGCGTTCGGCTTCCGGCAGCGGCGCGTCGCGGGAGCGGCGGGCGGTGTCGGCCGCGCCCAGGAGCACCGCGGCGGTCGTGGGGCGGCCGGCCAGGGCGTGGGCGCCGGCCAGGCCTTCCAGGGCCAGGGCCAGCGCGCGGGGGTCCGCGGTGGGTTCGGCGGCCGCGTAGCCCCGGTGGTGCAGGTCCAGGGCCGTGCCGGCGTCGCCGCGCAGTTCGGCGATGAAGCCGAGTTCGGCCAGGACCAGGGCGTTCGCGCTGATCAGGCCGACCTGCTCGTGCCACCGCAGGACGGTGCGCAGGTGGGTCTCGGCGGTGTCCAGGTCGCCCTCGCGGCGCGCGCCCAGGCCCAGGCCGAGCACGGCGTTGACCTCGCCCGCCCGGTGGCCGTGGCCGGCGGCCAGGTCGCGGGCCCGTTCGTGCAGGGCGCGGGCGGTGGTGTGGTCGTGGCGGAGCAGGGCGATGCGGGCCTGGCCCGCGGTCAGGTCGGCGACGTGGGTCCACAGGCCGAGCCGGCGCGCCAGGACCAGGCCCTCGTCCAGGCGGGCGCCGGCCTCGGCGTAGTCGCCGAACGCCTCGGCGCGGGCCGCCAGGGGCAGCACGGTGCGCAGCCTGCCCCACTGGTCGCCCAGCTCGGTGAACAGCTCCGCGCTGCGACCGCCGTCCTCGGCGACGCCGTCGAGGTCGCCGCGCAGCAGGCGGACGGTGGCGCGGTCGGCCAGCGCGGCGGCCTCGCCCCACCGGTCGCCCTCGGCGCGGAAGGCGTGCAGGGCCTCCTCGACCAGTCGCCCGCCCCGGGCCAGGTCGCCGATGGCGCACAGGGCGTGGCCCAGGAACCAGCGGGACCGGGTGTCGGGGTCCTCGGCCAGGACGTCGGCGACGCGGCGGGCCCGGTCCGCGCCGTCGCCGGTCAGCACGGCCAGACCCGTGCGCCACGCCCGCGCCGACGCCGACGCCACGGGTGCCAGGGCGCGTGACGCCTCCCCCAGCCGGCCGCGCAGCACCCAGTACCAGACCAGGGCGTCGGCCAGGCGGGCGGCGTGCGCGGGGTCGGCGTGGGTGAGCGCGGCGTGCAGGTTCGCGGCCTCGGTGTCCAGGAGGTCCAGCCACCGGCCCTGTTCGGGGCCGCGCAGGCGGGCGCGTTCGGCGTAGGCGGTGTAGTGCTCGACGTGCCGGCGGCGGACCTCCGCCAGCTCGCCGGCCTCGGCCAGCCGCTCGACGCCGTACGCGGCGACGGTCTCCAGCAGTCGGTAGCGCGGCCCGTCGCCGACCACGACCAGGGACCGGTCCACCAGGCGGGTCAACGGTTCCAGCACGTCGTCCACGGCGCTGACGTGCTCGGCGGCCTCCCACGTGCAGCCGTCGGCGTGGACGGCCAGGCGGCGCAGCACCCGGCGTTCGGTGTCGGTGAGCAGCTCCCAGCTCCAGTCCACGACCGCGCGCAGCGTGCGCTGGCGGGCCGGTGCGTCGCGGTAGCCGTCGCGCAGCAGGCGGAACCGGTCGTCGAGGCGGTCCAGCACGCCGCGCACGCCCAGCGCCCGGACCTTGGTCGCGGCCAGTTCGAGGGCGAGCGGCAGGCCGTCGAGGCGGCGGCACAGGGCGGTGACCGCGTCGGCGTCGAGCGGCACGCCGGGCGCGACGGCGGCGGCCCGGTCGGTGAACAGGCGCACGGCGTCGGCGTCGGGCAGCGGCGGCACGGGCCGCAGCACCTCGCCCGCGATGGCCAGCGGCTCGCGGCTGGTGGCCAGGACGCGCAGGCCGGGCGCGGCGGAGAGCAGGTCGCGGGCGAGGGCGGCGACCTCGTCCACGACGTGCTCGCAGTTGTCCAGGACGAGCAGGAGCCGCCGGTCGCGCAGGGCCCGGCCGACGCGCTCGACGGGCGGGACGGGGTGCAGGCCCCAGGTCCCGTCGTCGCGGACGTCGAGGGCGGCGGCGACCACGTCCAGCGGGGTGCGGGGGCCGGTGAGGTCGGCCAGGCGGACGCCGTCGGGGAAGCGGGCGCGGCGGCCGATCTCCAGCGCGAGCCGGGTCTTGCCGACGCCGCCGGGGCCGACGAGCGTGATCAGGCGGTCGGTGGCGAGCCGGTCGCCGATGTCGGCCACCAGGTCCGCCCGGCCCACGAGCGGGGTCGCCGGGACCGGGAGCGTGCTCGCGGGGGCGGCGGCGGAAGCGGGGACGCCGGCGGCGGTCGGCACGTGGGCGGCCAGGGCTGGGGCGTTGGCGGCTGGGGCGCGGGCGGTGGTGGGGCGTGGGGCTTCCGCCGGGGATCGGGTCAGGATCGCGTGGTGGAGGGCCAGCAGGTCGGGGCCGGGGTCGAGGCCCAGGTCGTCGGCGAGGCGGCGGCGCAGGTCCTCGTACGCCGCCAGCGCCTCGGCCTGGCGTCCCGAGCGGTAGAGGGCGCGCAGGTGGGCGGCGCGCAGGCGTTCGCGCAGCGGGTGCCGCTCGACCGGCTCGGCCAGGTCCGCGACCAGCGCGGCGTGGTCGCCCAGGGCCAGCCGGGTCTCCGCCTGGTCCTCCAGCGCGGTCAGGCGGGCCTCCTCCAGGCGGGTCACGGCCGGGCGGGCGAACTCCTCGTCGGCGAAGTCGGCGAACGCCGGTCCCCGCCACAGCGCGAGCGCGTCGCTCAGCACCGCGGCGCGCCGGGCCGGGTTGTCGGTGCGGCGGGCCAGGTCGGCGAGGGCGGTGAACCGGTCGGCGTCCAGGTCGGCGTGCACGACGTAGCCGGGCGCGCGGGACTCGACCAGCTCGCGCGCGCCGGGTTCGGCGTCGTCCAGCGCCCGGCGCAGCTGCGCGACCTTCGCCCGCACCGCCCGCACCGGGCTGCCCGGCGGCCGGTCCGCCCACAGGGCGTCCACCAGCCGGTCCACCGACACCGGCCGGCCCGCGTCGGCCAGCAGCACGGCCAGCACCAGCCGCACCTTCCGCTCCACGACGCGCACCGGCGTGCCGTCCGCCGCCCGGACCTCCAGCGGACCCAGCACCCCGAAACGCATGCCGCCCACGCTAGTCCGAGCCGGATCCGAGCCGGATCCGAACAGGTCCGGCGCAGTGTGGATCACGTCGGCGAACAACCGGAGAGGAACGACATGACCCGCACGAGCCGTGAGGTCCGCCTGGCCGCCCGCCCCGTCGGCGAGCCGGGCGCGGAGCACTTCGACCTGGTCCGCACCGAGGTGCCGGAGCTGCGCGAGGGCCAGGTCCTGGTGCGCAACACGTGGATGTCCGTGGACCCCTACATGCGCGGCCGCATGGACGACGCCCCGTCCTACATCCCGCCGTTCGAGCTGGGCGCGCCGCTGGAGGGCAGCGCGGTCGGCGAGGTGGTGGAGTCCACTTCGGACGTCCCGGTGGGCGCGGTGGTGACGCACTTCCTGGGGTGGCGGGAGCACGCCGTGCTGGACGCGGCGGCGGTGACCGTCGTGGACACCGCCCTCGCCCCGCCCCGGGCGTACCTGGGGGTGCTGGGCACGCCGGGGCTCACCGCGTACGCGGCGCTGACCCGGGTGGCCCCGGTGCGGCCCGGTGACGTGGTGTTCGTGTCGGCGGCGGCGGGCGCGGTGGGCAGCGTCGCCGGTCAGGTGGCCCGGAAGCTGGGTGCGGCGCGGGTCGTCGGCTCGGCCGGTGGCCCGGTGAAGACCAAGAAGCTGGCGGACTTCGGCTACGACGCCGCGATCGACCACCGGGAGGGCGACCTGCCCGGCCAACTGGCGACGGCCGCGCCCGACGGCGTGGACGTCTACCTGGACGCGGTCGGCGGTGACCACCTGGAGGCCGCGATCGGCGCGGCCCGGACCGGCGCCCGGATCGCGCTGGTCGGCGCTGTCGCGCAGTACAACCTGACCGAGCCGCCGCCCGGTCCGCGCAACCTCTACGAGGTGGCCAAGAAGGAGATCTCGATGCGCGGCATGCTGGTCACCTCGCACTTCGACCTGTTCGGCGAGTACGTCGGGACGGCGGCGCGGTGGCTCGCGGACGGGTCGCTGCGGGCGGAGGAGACCGTGGTGGACGGGCTGGAGCGCGCGCCCGAGGCGTTGCTGGGCGTGTTGCGCGGTGCGAACACCGGCAAGATGCTCGTGCGGCTGGGTGACCGGTGAGGGCGCTGCTCGTCGTGGCCCACCCGCGCCGCGACTCACTGACCGCGCACGTCGCCGACCGGGTGCGGGCCCGGTTGGCGGCCGGCGCGGAGGTGGACGTGCTGGACCTGCACGCCGAGGGCTTCGACCCGCGCATGACCGAGGAGGACGAGCCGGACTGGTCCGATCCCGGCAAGGCGTACTCGCCCGAGGTGCGGGCGCACATGGCGCGCGTGGTGGCGGCGGACGTGCTGGTGGTGGTGTTCCCGGTGTGGTGGTTCGGGCCGCCCGCGATCCTGAAGGGGTGGATCGACCGGGTGTGGAACCACGGTTTCGCTTACGGTCCGTCGAGCTTGGGCGGCAAGCGGATGCGGCGGATCGGGCTGGCGGGCGAACCGGAGGACACGTTCGTGCGGCACGGGATGGCCGGGCTGGTGGAGCGTCAGCTGCGGGACGGGGTGTCGCGGTACTGCGGCATCGACGACGTCGAGCTGACCATGCTGCACGGCACCCTGACCGGGGACGACCTCGGTCCGCTGGTCGCGGAGGCCGAGGAGGTGGCGGCCGCGTTGGTCTAGAACCGTCGCGCGAGCCAACCCTCGATGTCGCTTCGGGCCGCCTTCGCCATACCGGTCGAGCGGGACGTGAAGCCGTGGCGCGATTCGGGGTAGACGCGGAGGTCGACGTCGCCCCCGGCCGCCGAGACGCGGGCCGCCATGGCCATGTTGTCCTCCAGCAGCACGTCCAGGCCGCCGACGACCATGAGGAGCGGGGGCAGTCCGCGCAGGTCGCCGTAGATCGGGGAGATGTCGGGGGCGGTGCGGTCGGTGACGTGGCCGGCGTAGGCCCGGATGAAGTACTCGTCGGCGATCAACCGCCCGGCCGGCGTGCGACCGCTCAGGTCGTAGGTGCCGAACTGGAGCACGGCCCCGACGAACGGGGTGACGAGGTCGCGGTCGCGCAGGCGCAGCAGGGTCGCGGTGGCGAGCGTGGCCCCGGCGGAGAAGCCGCCGATGGTCACCCGTCGCGCGCCGAACCTCGCCCCCGCCTGCTCGACCAGCCACAGCGCGGCGGTCTCGCAGTCGTCGGGCGCGGCCGGCCAGGGGTGTTCGGGCGCGAGCCGGTAGTCCACGCTGACGACGACGATGCCGAGGGCGTCGGCGAGCTGCCGGTTGCGCACGTCCCCGCCGACCGCCGACCCCAGGTAGAAGCCGCCGCCGTGGATGTCCAGATGAACCCCGCGCGGCGCTACGCCGTCAGGCCGGAGGACCCGAACCTTCGTCCGCCGACCACCGGCCTCGACAACCTCCTCCACCGCCGCCGGGTCCGCGTTGGCGGGCACCTGCCGAGCCCGCGCCTCCCGCAACTCCTCCGGCCCGTTGGGCCCCCTGCCCGCCGGCGTGCCGGCGTTGAACTCCCGGCACTCGGCGACGTGCACCGCGAGCGCCGGATCGATCAACTGCTCCAACCCCAACCGCACGGAACTCCCCCAACGCCGAAATCGCGACGAGGGGCAGTCCACCACAGGTGGGGACCTGCGGTGAACCGCCCCGGCTCGTCGGTGCCCGCGGTCAGGCGGCGGCGCGCTCCAGGCGCACCACCGTCGTCTTGTCGATCTCGACCGCGTTGCCGTAGTGCGGGTCGATCGCGTAGCCGTGCGTGGTCACCTCGACCGGGCCGCGTTGGAACGGCGTCGTGCCCGTCGGGTCGGCCATCGCCGTCCACGGGGTCGCGGCGCCGGGGACGCAGTCGACCGCCGTGGCGTAGTCGCCGCGGATGAGGACGTTGTTCTTCACCTGCGCGACCCGGCCGTTGAGGTGGATGCGCACCGGCGCGGAGCAGTCCACCGTTCCGTTGATGGTGGCCTTGCCGTTGAGCGAACTCGCGGTGCCGCTGGTGGAGACCGCGATGTCCAGGCTCAGCTGCGCGGGCGGCGGCGGGTTGAGCACGTGCACCTCGCCGCGGGCCGCGACGGCGGCGAACTCGCAGTGCTGCTCGAACGTCGCGTCCAGCCGCTCGACGTAACCGCGCGGCCCGAACTCGATGGCCTCGATGGTGAAGGTGCCGCCGAGCTGGTTGCAGCCCCGCCCGTTGCCGGAGTAGTCCAGGCCCGGCGCGGTGCTCGGCTGGAACGGGTACCGCTGCGCGTCGGTGTACGTGCCGACGGTCGGCTGCTGCCCCTGTGGCGCGGCGAACTCGACCGACCACCAGTCCCCGTTCGCGCCGTCGATGTTGACGCGCACGTAGTCGTTGTTCTCGCTGCCGGACGCCCGCACCGAGTCACCGGCGTCGGTGTTGTACTTGTAGGACAAGCCTTGCGTGACCCAGTCGCCGGGATCGCCGGTGAACGAGGCCGAGCCCGTGGTGTCGGCCGACGCGCTCGCGGACGGCGCCAGCGACACCAACGCGGCCGCCGACGCGACGACAGCGACGACGGCACGGCGGAGTAACGAACCCTTCAAGAATCCCCTCATGTTCGGGTGAAGCTCCACGAGGATCATGGCGTGGGGGGTGCGGTTTCCTTGGCCGGCCTGCCGTTGCCCGCCAACATCGTTCGTTCCGCTGCACACCGATTGCACGTTGGGGTCGAGCGCGGCGGGGCCGTTCACCGGACATGTCGTGCCGTCGAGGCGCGGCGAGACTCCCGTCACTGGCCGACCTCGCGGTCTGCGTTGATCACTAGCATCGCGAGGCATGCGTGCCGTGTTCCCCGGCTCCTTCGACCCTGCCACGCGGGGACATCTCGACGTGGCGCGCCGGGTGGCGGGCATGTTCGACGAGGTCGTCATGTGCGTCCTGACCAACCCGGCGAAGACCGGCCGGTTCCCGTTGGCCGAACGGCTGGCGTTGTTGGCGGACCTGACGAGCGACCTGGTGAACGTCACGGTGGACTCGTGTCCCGGCCGGTTGCTGGTCGACTACTGCCGTGAGGCGGGTGTCGGCGTGATCGTGCGGGGCGTGCGCAACCTGGCCGACTTCGAGCACGAGTTGCCGATGGCGCACACGAACCGTCACTTGTCCGGGATCGAAACGCTCTTCGTGCCGTCGAGCGCCTCGAACGCGCACATCTCCTCGACCCTGGTCGTGGCGACGGCTCCGCGGTAGTGGGGGTCGCCTACTCCCTCGCCTGAGCACCGGGGCGGCCGGGAGGGATCGCCCGTTCCTCGTTCGGGTGCCGGCCGGCTCGGTCATCGCCCGGTCCACGAGCGGCTGGCCCTCGGCGTCCAGGCCCCGGACGGCGTCGGCGGTCTCGCCGGTCACCGGGCGCGGCCGTGCAGCGCCTCCTCGACGGTGTGGAAGAGGGTGAGTTCCAGGTCCAGGCCGGTGATCTCGATGGGGCGGATGACCGGCCGGTTGGCGTCCACGACCAGGTGCAGCGACCGGCCGGCGGCGTCGGCGCGCCGGGTGGCCTCCAGCAGCGCGGTCAGGCCGATCGAGCCGAGGAAGGTCACCGTGGACAGGTCCGCGACCACGACCTCGCACGGGCCCCGGTCGACGGCGTCGGTGAGCGCCGCCGCGAGGCCCTCGACCGAGTCGAGGTCCACCTCGCCCGCGACCGCGAGCACCAGCGCGCCGTCGAGGACGCGGCGGTCGATCCGCAGCGCGCCGGGCTCGGTCGGGTCCGGGTGGTCGTCCACGGCCGGCAGGCTACCGGACCGGAGCACCGGTGATCATCGGCCTTGTGCCGGGGTGTCGCCCCACGTCTGCGCGGGCGCCACGTGCGAGGGACGGCTCTGACCGGCGAGGAGGACCTCCGCCCACACCGTCTTGTGCTCCGGGTGGCGGACCACGCCCCAGTCGGTGGACAGCGCCTGCACGATCACCAGGCCGCGACCACCGGAGGCGTCCGCGGTGCGGATGCGGGGCTGGCCGGAGCCGGCGTCGTCCACCTCGACGCGCAGGCGCTGCCCGGCCCGGACCAGGCGGCACCGGCGGGGCGGCTCGCCGTGCCGCAACGCGTTGCTGACCAGTTCGTCCACCACGAGCACGGCGTCGTCCACCGCGACCCCGGCGCGGTCCGAGAGCAGATCACGCACAAGGTCACGCACCTCGCGCACGGCGACCCCGTCCAGCGCGAGCACCACCTCGTCGCCAGACTCGTCTCCCGCGTCCCACGACTGCGAGGACATGACCACATCACCCCCATCGGGCATCCCGCCGCACCAGCGGCTCACGCGACGACATACCCCGCGCGGCGACCCGCGAATCCGCCGGGATGCGGACTGCGGCCCCTCTCACGCCCTCGACGTGCGTGCGGCTGACCGGGTGAGGGCGGGTTCCCGATCCGGTGATCTTGCTTGCCCGCACCCACCGCCGACCCGAGACTCCGCCCTATGACCTCCACGGAGAACGACCTGCTCCTCGACAAGATCGGGCGGGGATTCGACCACCTCGACGCCGACGGTGACGGGCTGCTCGACGAGCGGGACCACGTCCTCATGGGCGAGCGCGTCGCGGCGGCGCTCGGGCACGGGTCCGGGTCGGCGGAAGAGGAGCGGATCGTGGACATGTACGTCCGCGTCTGGCACGACGTGCACCTCCCCCACCTGCCGGCCGGGACCACCGCCATCGGCCGGGACGAGTTCATCGCCGCCACCCGCGACCTCGCCGACGACCCGGCCGCCGCGGACGCCACGCTCGGCGCCCTCGCCCGGGAGTTCCTCCGGATCGCCGACATCGACGCCGACGGCCGGGTCACGCCCGCCGAGTTCCTGACCTTCCAGCGCGGCCACTTCCCCGACCTGAGCGACGAGGACGCCGCCGCCGCGTTCGAGCACCTCGACACCGACGGCGACGGCTCGCTGTCCCCGGAGGAGTTCATCCGGGCCACCGTCGAGTACTGGACCAGCACCGACCCCGACTCGCCCGCCAACTGGTGGATCGGTCGGCCGCGGCCGACCGCCTGAGGCGGATCAGCAGCCGGGTTTCGGGCAGGGCAACCGGGACGCCGCGCCGGTGAGCAGCCGCAGGGCGCCCTCGCGGCTCTCGTCGGCGGGCATGCCCTGCGGTCTGGCGTTGCCGTTCGCCCCGCCGTACTCGACCGTCAGGAACACGTTGTGGTCCACGGCCCTGACCCGGCTGTAGCTCTGCACCCCGTTGTACTTGTGCATGACGTCGCCGTCGTCCAGGCCGGCGCCCGTGATGGCCGGGTCCTTCGCCTGCGGGTCCGACGCGAGGTGGTGGCGGGCGTTCCCGGTGGCCGACCGGCCGTCGCCGGCGCGGTAGCGCATGACCGTGACCGTGACGTAGCGGTACAGGGGAGTGCCGGGCGTGTCGGGCGCCCAGTCGTCGTGCGGCAACACCGGCACGTTGCCGGAATCGCCGAACTCGTGGCGGCACTCGACCATGTCGACCCGGTCGTCAGAAAACCGGACCGGCTCCCGGCTCGGCGGTGCGGCGGGGAGGCCGCGCGACAGCGCGGTGACCGTCCCCGGGTCCACGAGGTCGCACGCCTCGATGAGCGAAACGTACTCGGGCTCTTCCGCCGCGCAGGCCGATGCCACCGTCGCCAACAACAGGGCGACGACCCCCAGTCTCACCATGCCGCGAACCCTAGCGCGATCACGCTCCAGATGCGGCTGACCACCGATAGTAGGTGTTGATCGTGACCGGGTCGGCCCCATACTCGCGAGCGGAGCGGCGGTCACCCCCACCCTGCACCGACCGCCGGCTCGTCTGGAGGTCTTCCATGAAACTACGGGCGGGACTTCTCACCGCGGCCCTGTTGCTGCTGGGAACCAACGCGATGGCCGCCGCACCGGACTCGACGCCGTTCTACTGGCAGGTCCCGGGAGCCGATGAGCGCACGCTCCAGGACGCCGGGTTCGACGTCGAACACGGCGTGGACGGCGGCGTGCAGGTGGTCGGGGACGCGCGGGTGGCCGGCCGGCTGACCGCGCTGGGCTACCAGCCGAAGAAGTTCGACACCGTCTACAAGCCGGTGCCGCCCGGCCGCAGCGGCGACATCGGCGTCCAGACGTTCTACGGCGGCTACCACACGGTCGCCGAGCACGAGAAGCACCTGACCGACGTGGCCGCCGCGTACCCCGCGCTGACGCAGGTGTTCGACATCGGCGACAGTTGGCGCAAGACCCGCGGCCTGGGCGGGCACGACATCAAGGCCATCTGCATCACCAAGAAGCAGGCCGGCGACTGCGCGTTGAGCCCCACCTCCCCCAAGCCCCGGTTCGCCATGATCGCGCAGTTGCACGCGCGGGAACTGGCCACCGGTGAACTCGCGTGGCGCTGGATCGACCATGTCACCCGCGGCTACGGCACCGACGCCGAGGTGACGTCCATCCTGGACACCACCGAGCTGTGGGTGGTCCCGATCGTCAACCCCGACGGCGTGGACATCGTCGCCTCCGGCGGCAGCCGGCCGCTGATGCAGCGCAAGAACGCCAACAACACCGGCGCGTCCTGCTCGGTGCCGAGCTACGGCGTGGACCTCAACCGCAACTCCACGTTCAAGTGGGGCGGCGCGGGCACGAACCGGTGCGGCGAGACCTACCAGGGCACGGCGGCCGGGTCGGAGCCGGAGACCAGGGCGCTGGAGGCGTGGTTCAAGCAGCTGTTCCCCGACCAGCGCGGCCCCGGTGACACCGACCCCGCGCCGGTGACCACCAAGGGCGTGATGATCACGATCCACAGCTACGGCAACCTGATCATGCCGCCGTGGGGCTGGACGTGGAACGCGAACCCGAACGCCGCGCAACTGGCCGCGCTGGGCAAGAAGATGGCGGCGTTCAACGGGTACACGGTGGTGGCCGAGGGCGACACGACGGGCACGACCGACGACTTCACCTACGGCACCCTGGGCATCGCCAGCTACACGTTCGAGATCGGGTCCAGCAGCGGCAGCTGCGGCGGGTTCTTCCCGCAGTACTCGTGCGTGGACAGCCTGTTCTGGCCGCGGAACAAGGGCGCTTTCCTGACGGCGGCGAAGGCCGCCAAGGCCCCTTACGCGAGCTGACGCCGGCGGCCGGTGGACGCTACCCCGCCGCGGGTGCGTCCGCCGGCCGCGCGACGGACAGGATGACCTCGCGCAGCCGGTCCACGTAGAGGCGGATGTTCTTGTACGCCACGTCGTTGTCCGGGTACCGGCACGCGAACTGGAGCCCTTCGTGCAGCCGGGTCACCCACACGCACACCTGGTCGCCGTAGGACACGCGGATCAGCCCGTACGCCTTCATGTCCCGCCAGCGCTCCGAACCCGGCGTGGGGCGGGCGTCCATGAACGAGACGATCGAGTACAGGTCGGGCGAGGTGGGGCGGAAGTCGTCGCCCAGCAGGCGCAGCACGCGCGCGACCGGCACCCGCGACGCCGGGCGGCTCGCGCGCAGTTCGGCCTGGGCCGCGCGCAGCAGGCCGTCGAAACCGCCCGCCGTGGCCACGGGCAGTTCCACCGGCACGCCGCCGACGTACCAGCCGACCGAGTCCGACCACCGCGACTTGGCCCGCGTGTGGAACGGCACGACCGTGCGGTAGACGTCGTCGCCGGTCATCTCGCGCATGATCAGCGCGGTGGCGGCGAGGACGCCGACCAGGGAACCGCCGTAGGGCCGGCAGTGCCGCTCGAACGCCGCCGCGTCGGCGTCGTCCACCAGCATCTCGTGCAACGACTTCTGCGTGGGCAGCGGGCCGCCCGGCGCCAGGCCCAGGTCGAACGGGAAGTTCGGCATCCGGCCGTCGCAGCGCGCCACGAACCGCCGCCACCGGTCCACCACCGGGTGGTCGGCGTCCACCTCGTCGGCGTCGGCGCGCTCGGTGGCGCAGAAGTCGACGTAGCTGGCGATCGGCGCGGCGTCCACGGTGCGGCCGTCGAGCGCGGCGGCGTACAGCTCGTGCAGCTCGGCGGGGACGCGGTACATGGAGTAGGCGTCGACGTTGCTGTGGTCGAACGCGAGGTAGACGCTCGTGCTGTCCTCGCGGGCCACGGCCGCGTAGATGAAGTTGGGCCAGGTGAGGGTGTCGGCGGCGACGTCGAACCGGTCCTGGAGGTGCTGCACGAGCACGTCGGCGTCGGTGAACTCGCCGACGTCCTCTCGGTGCAGCGCGACGGCGTCGGCGTCGAGGGTGAACCGGCGCATCTCGCCGTCCTCCCACCGGAAACCGCTGCGCAGCGTCTCGTGCCGCAACGTCCACACCCGCAACGCCTCCTCCAGGGCGTCGAGGTCCACCGCGCCCGGCAGGTCGAACGCGACGCCCAGCCACGTCGGGACGAACAGGCCGTCCTCGCGCAGGCTCCGGGCCGTGCGCACGTGCGACTCCTGCAGGTACGCCGGCGGTCGCGCGTCGTCCGGCGCGCCGGTCGCGGCGGCCACGGGGCGCAGCACCCACTCCACGACGCGCCCTGGCCGGACCTCACAACGCTGGACATCGGTGATGCGCATGACCTTCTCCGTCTGCCTGCCGGTGCGGCACAAGGCGGCGCGCAGGCGTACCTGAAACCTTCGGGGGGAGGGTGGCTCGTCTCACGACCACACGGCGGAATGTCGCCGTACCCGAGCGAGGACCTTAACGACGGCCCGATCAAGAAACCACCGCCGAAGACCCGAGCCACGCTATCGAGTGAACTCGTGATGTGACTGCCGTCACAGATCACCGGCAACCGGAATGACCATGACCGATCTAACGGTTGGACCCTAGGTCAAACGTTAGAACGCGCCCGGAGGCCGAGATGACCAGCCGCTTCGCCCAAGTCATGTTCACCCCGGACGTCCAGCTCCACCAGGAGCGGCACGGCAGCCGCGACGCCTACGCCCGGATGGCCGACGCCGCGCCGGTCCGGGACCGCATCGGCCCCGACGAGGCGGCGTTCATCGCCGAGCGCGACAGCTTCTACCTGGCCACCGTCGGGGAGACCGGGTGGCCCTACATCCAGCACCGCGGCGGCCCGCCCGGGTTCCTGCGCGTGCTGGACGAGCACACGCTCGGCTTCGCCGACTTCCGCGGCAACCGGCAGTACATCACCCGCGGCAACCTCGACCACGACGACCGCGTGGCGCTGTTCCTGATGGACTACGCCAACCGCACGCGCCTCAAGCTCATCGGCCACGCCCGCGCCGACGACTCGCCCGAGGTCGTCGAACGGCTCGCGCTGCCGGACTACCGGGCGAAGGTCGAACGCGCGGTGCTCATCGAGGTCGAGGCCTACGACTGGAACTGCCGCCAGCACATCCCGCAACTGTTCCCGCGCGACGCCGTGGAGCAGGCCGTCGGCGCGCTGCGCGACCGGATCACCGAGCTGGAACAGGAAAACGCCCGCCTGCGCGCGAGGTGACGCGGGCCGGCCGGGGGCGTCGCCGGGGCCGGCCGGATCGGCCGGGGTCGCCGGGTCAGGCGGGGGCGTCACCGGGTCAGGCGGGACGTCACCGGGACAGCCGGGGCGTCATCGGGACAGCCGCCACCGGACCTCGCCGTCGTGCACCTCGTCGGTGGGCGCGAGTCCGGCGGCGGTCGCGACGGCGGCCGACGCGTGGTGGTCGGGGTGGACGTGGGCGACGACCGTGCGCACGCCCTGCCGCCCGAGCCAGTCCACGAGCCCCCGGGCGGCTTCACGGGCGATCCCCCGCCCCTGGAACGGCGTCCCCACCACCCAGGCGACCTCCGCGACCGGGCCCTGGTCCGTGGGGCCGACCGTCGCCTGGACCGTGCCCGCCAGGCGGGACTCCTCGCGCAGCCGGACGACCCAGTTCAGCCAGGAGACCGCGGGATCGGGCGAGCCGGCGAGCATGCGTTCGTAGCGTGACCGCAGGGCTCGCGGGTCGTCCGGGGTGCCGCCGGTGAACGTGTGCAACGCGGGATCGGCCAACACGACGGCCATCTCCTCCGCGTGGTCCACCCGCAACGGCACCAGGTCGAGGCGGGCGGTGCCGATGGCTGGGGCGTGGAGGCGGCCGGACATGTGGGCCAACAGTAGTGCTCACCCCACGGTCACCACCCGGGCCCACGCCGGCGGTGGGTCCGGTCGGTAGTCGCCCGGTTTCGGTGGGCGGCGGAACAGGCCCACGACCGTTCGGCACGGCGGTCGCACGGTGGGCCACGGGGTCTGGCCGTCGGTCAGGGCGACGATGACGTCCGGGCGGGTGCGCAGGGCCCGGGTGAAGCCGGTGCGCAGGTCGGTCCCGCCGCCGCCCATCAGGGGGATGCCCTCGGCTCGGCACAGCGGGTGCGTCACGTGGGCGGCGGCGTCGCAGGACAGGACCGACACCAGGTCGCGCCGGCCGCCCACGGCGCGGGCGATGGCGGCGATCTCCAGCAGCGCGCTGCCCAGTTCCGCGTCGCTCACCGACCCGGAGGTGTCCACGACCACGCACACGCGCGGCGGCCTGCGGCGCAGGCTGGGCAGCACGACACCGGGCAGGGCGGTGGACCGGCGCGCCGGGCGGCCGTAGGTGTAGTCGTCGCCCGCGCCCGCGGCCGACGCGGCCGAGCGGACCGCCGCGCCCAGCAGGTCGCGCCACGGCTGGGGCGGGTGGAACGCCCGCTCCGCCCACCGCCGCCAGCCCAGCGGCACGTCGCCCGGCCGGCCGGTGATGGCCTCGGCGACCCGGAACCGCACCGCGTCCCGCTCCTGCTCGCTGAGCCCGTGCGCGCCGTCCGGCCCCAGGTCCCACTCGCGCTCCAGGCCGTCCGCGCCGCTGCCGCAGTCCAGCCACGTGAACGCGTCGGTGTACGGGCCGAGCCGGAACTGGCGCAGGTAGTCCTCCATCAACTGCCCCTCGCGCAACTGCAGCAGTTCCGGCTCCACCGCGCCCTCGGGCCGTGCCAACCCGTCGCCGAACACGTCGTCGTTGATCTCGCAGTCAGCGGCGATGTTCATCCGCAACCGCTCCCCCGGCCCGGTCAGCCCGTGCTCCGCGGCGAACCGGTCGCCGCGCCCGTGGTGGTCGCGCAGCAGGTGCGACACCTCGTGCACCCACACCCCGGCCAACTCCTCCTCCGGCGTGCGGTCCACGAAGGCCGGGGAGACGTAACAACGCCAGTGCCGGTCCACGGCCATCGTCGGCACCCGCCGCGACTCCACCACGTGCAGCGCGAACAACGCCGTCGCCAGGTACGGCCGGCAGCGCACCGCGTGCAGCCGGGCGGCGAACAGCTTGCGCTCGTCCAGGCTCACCGGCCCGCCCCGACGCGCGCCGCCGTCCGGTCGGCCAGCCGCGACACCGACACCGCGCCGGAGAGCCGCTCGATCGCCGCCGGCACCTCCCAGTCGTCGCGGCGCAACGCGGCGAGCGTCGCCGCCGGCACGACGACCAGGTCCGGCGCGCCGGTGTCCAACGCCCGCACCAACAACGCCCACGCCGCGTCCCACCGCGCCGCCTCCGGACGTCGCCGCACCGCCTCCACCACACCGTCGAGCACCGCTTGGCGCAGGTCGCCGCGCTCGGGCAGCACGGCCGCCGCCGGGTTCGCGAGCAGCGACTCGGGGTCGGGCAGGTCCATCCGGTCCAGGCTCGCCAGCAGCTCCAGGCCCGGCCCGTCGCCCACGGTCCCCCGCACGAGCATCGACAGCACGTCCCGGGACACGTCCGCCGCGGTGGCGAAGGCGATCAGCCGCAACGCCATCTCCCAGCTGCGCGGCGACGGCCACGGACCACCGCGCCGGGTCTCGTCCTTGGGCAGTTGGTGCACCAGGTTGGGGCGGGCGGCCAGCAGTTCGCACACCGCCCGACGCGCGTAGGCCACGGCGTCCGGCAAGCGGCCCGGGTCCAGGCGCGGCAGCTCGGCCCGCGGCCACGTCCCGCCCAGCCCGCGGACCACCACGTCGTGGTCGTGGGCCCACTGGAGGTGGACGAACCGGTTGGCCAGCGGCGGGCTGAGCTCCCAGCCGTCGGCGGCGGACGAGCGCGGGTTGGCGGCGGCCACGATCCGCACGCCCGGCGGGAGGGTCAGCGCGCCGATCCGGCGTTCGAGGACGACCCGCAGGAGCGCGGCCTGGACCGCCGGCGGCGCGGTGGACAGCTCGTCCAGGAACAGCAGTCCGCGGCCGGCGCGGACCAGGCGCACCGCCCAGTCCGGCGGGGCCATCGGAACGCCCTGCACCGCCGGGTCGTCGCCGACGACGGGCAGGCCGGCGAAGTCGGACGGTTCGTGCACGCTCGCGATGACCGTGGTCAGCGGCAGGTCGAGGGCGTCGGCGAGCTGGGTGAGGGCGGCGGTCTTGCCGATCCCCGGCTCGCCCCACAGCAGCACCGGCAGGTCGGCGGACACGGCCAGGGTCAGGGCTTCGAGCTGGGCGTCGGAACGGGTTTCGGTGGTCGTGCGGCCGAGCAGGGCGAGCAGGTCGGCGGCGACGTCGAGCGGTCGCGCGGACAGGGAAGTGGGCATATTCGGGCACCCTCGGGTTGCGTAGGGACGTGCGTCGGCCGAGCGAGCACGCGGGGGGATTCAGCGAGAGAACGCGTGGCGCGGGCGGACCCGTCGCCGACCGTCCTTTGTGGAGGGAGCCGGGCCGCCGGCGAGTCCGGCCCGGTACAGGCCGTGCGCCAGCCGGCGGCGGACCGCCGCGTCCAGCTCGTCGCGCAGCGCGCCGGCGCGCAGGAGCGCCTCCGGGCCGAGCAGGGCTTCGACGGCCGCGACGGCGCCGGCGGTGTCGCCGTGGTCGAGCCGGGCGCGAACGTCCACAAGGGACTCCGGTTGTCGGTGCACGTCGTCGATCGCCCGCAGGCACGGCAACGGCGGACCGCCCCACTCGGCCAGCAGCTCCTCGCGGCGGACCTCGTCGGGGTCGTGGTCCAGCGGCACCAGGACCCCGTCCACGACGCCGATCCGGTGCGTCGCGCCGCGGCACTCGACCAGGCGCGGACCCGTTGCGGGGTCGGGACTTCCGGTTGTTCGCCGGTGGCCGGGGACCAGGGCCGACGCGACCAGCGGGTGCAGCCGGTCGGCGTCGACCAGGCCGGCGCGGAGCAGGTCGAGGTCGGGTGGTGTGCGGGTGGCGGCGTCGGGCAGGACGGGCCGGGTGGGGTCTCGTCGGGGAGCGGCCGTGAGCACGGGTGTCGGCTCGTCCGGGGCCAGCGCCAACCACCGACCGGCGTTGAGCCGCACGGTGATCACGCGGTCGGCGCACCGGTCCGCGCGCAGGAGGAGCAAGGCCTCCGGCACCCAACGACCGACAGCGAAACCCTCCCCCTCGACGGCCCACGGCGCGGCGGGTCCCTCGGCTGGCGGCGGCCCGACGGCCCACGACGCGGCGGGCCCCTCGGCTGCCGGCGACCCGACGGCCCGCGAGCCGGCTGCGCGCAGCGCGGTGGTCAAACCCGGCGGGGGATCGCCGCCCGCGGACCGTTCCCGCAGCTCGCCGGCCCGGCGCGCGTCCCACAGGTGGCGGTGCAGGTCCAGGCGGAACCGCCGGTCCGGCCGGGGGTGCGGGTGCGTGCCCGCGCCGGCCCGGGGTTCGGCCGGGTCCCACCACGCCAGGCTGATCCGCTGCCCGGCTGCCGCCCACGCCGGTGGCGTGCGCGCCACGAGGTGCGGGCCCGCCGCGTACCGGGCCAGGGACACGGTGAGCCCCGGGCGCAGCAAGCCGTCCGGACCGATCCTCGGGAAGTGCCAGCGCAGCAGGTCGGGGGCCAGGTGCCGCAGGTCGGCGCGGACCTGTGCCGCGAGCTGCCGACCGTGGGTCCGGCCCACGGCCCGCAGGTCCAGGTCCACGTCGAAGCGCGCGGCGGCACAGGCCCCGGCCCAGTCGCCCACCGAGCGGCGGGCGGTCGCTGTCTCGACCATCGACGGCGGCACGGCGAACTCGCGCACGCGCGTCCAGAAGTGAAGGCGAAGGTTCTCATCCGCGGTGGTGTGGTGCATCAGCACTCACCTTGCGCGAATGAAACCCCCGATCTACCAGAGAAGGTGATCATCGCGGCCGAGCGTACCAGCAAACGGCGCTCAGGTGTGCGAGACGACGAGCCGGAAACCGGCGTCCCACTGGTCGAGGTCGAGCAGGTCGCGGTGGTCGTCGTGCCACCGGCCGCTGTCGAGGTCCGCGCGCAGGCGGCGGACGCCGCGGTCCACGGCGGCGGGGTCGGTCTGGGCCAGGGCGGAGCACGCGCGGCGGACGCGCGGGTCGAGGTAGGCGTCCGGGCGTCGCCAGTACGCGGGGAAGACGCCGTCGACGAAGTCCCACGGCAGCGGCAGCGGCGTGACGCTGTCCGCGCCCAGTTCGCCCGCGATGTCGGCCGCCGACGGGCGGGTGCGTTCCAGGTCGGCGATCTCGGGCACGTACTCGCGGACGAACCAGAACTCGGTGTGCAGGCTCGTGTCGTAGGCCAGCACGACCCGGCGCGGCGCGATCCGGCGCAGTTCGGCGAGCCCGGCCCGCCAGTCGGTCCAGTGGTGGACGGTGAGCACGGCCAGCGCGGCGTCCACGGCGTGGTCGCGCAGCGGCAGGGCCTCGGCGACCGCGCGCACGGCCGGTCCGACCTCCGGCGGGCGTTGGCGGATCATCTCCGTGGACGGTTCGAGGGCGACCACCGTCCGGTCGTCCGGCTCGTAGGAGCCGGTGCCCGCGCCCACGTTGGCGATCGTCCGCGCGCCGCCGAGCGCGTCGAGGATCGCGGTCATCCACCGCGGGTCGGTGCGGCGGCCCAGCGCGTAACCCGTGCCGATGTCGTCGTAGAGATCCGTGCCGGCCACTGTCCCCCCAGTGCTCAAGCGGAAAGTTTCGACGTGGGCGGCGACGGGCCGGTCCGGGAGGGCCCGGATCGGCCGTCGTCACCCGCGGGTTCGGCCCCGGCGGTCACGCCGACGCGCCCCGGGGCTTCACCACCTCGGGGGCCTCGCGCGCGGTCACCAGGCCCAGGCGCCAGGCCAGCAGAGCGGCCTGGACGCGGTCTCGCAGCTCCAGCTTGGCCAGCACCCGGGACACGTGGCTCTTCACCGTGGTCTCGCTGACCTCGAACTCGCGGGCGATCTCGCGGTTGGACCGCCCCTGGCCGATGGCGCGCAGCACCTGGCCCTCCCGTTCGGTCAACGACAGCAGGGCCGGCGCCGACGGGTCGGGCAGCGGGATGATCTGGAAGCTCTCGAACACCCGCTTGGTGACGTGCGCGGGCAGGTACGCGCCGCCCTCGGCCACCGCCCGGATCGCGCGCGGGAACTCCTCCCCCGGCGACCCCAGCGGCAGGTAGCCGCTCACACCCGCCGCGATCGCGGACACCAGCAGCTCGTCCGAGTCGTCCTGGGTGGCCACCACGACCCGCTGCCCCGCCAGCAGCCGCGCCACCCGGAAATCGTCCACCCGCAACAACGACGCCCCGACCAGCACCACGTCCGGCTGGTCGCGGCCGATCCGGTCCAGCAGTTCCGGCACGCCGTGCACCGCGCCGACCACGGTGATCGCGTCGTCCCGCGCGAGCACGGCCCGCAGGCCGTCCAGGATCACCTCGTGGTCGTCGGCGAGCAGCACGGCGATCCCCCGCCGCGCCCGCCCCGCCCCGGCCGGCGTCAGCACGCTTATCGCCCCGGTCTCCCGACGGTACCGGGGCCCGACTGAATACTCGTCCGACACTTCTCCGGTCACGTTCTTCCGACCCCCTCGGCCACGGGTTTTCCCCACGGCGTTTCGAAACAGTCGCGGCGGGCGCGAAAACACCACCGGAACCGCGAGCCGCCCGGGACCACCGACCCGCGGCACCCCGGCCGTCTGCTTCACCATCCCCAGGCGCCGCCGGCAATCCGGATCGACGCCACCCCAGTTGCAAACAATATGCATTAACACCCAACCTACCGGACCACCGGACGGGCGGCAACGTCCGCACGGTGTGTGCACGCACTCACACTAACGCGCCAATTAGGCGGGGAGACATGCCGCTTTAGAAGTAATCCCGGCAACGCCGGGCGTCGATCCGCCACGCGCCGCGCCCTCCACGCCGAGCACGTCGAACTCCTCCCGGCAGGCCCCCAGCCGACGGGTCCACGTGCTGGTCAACTCGCTCGCGCCGACATCGGCCAGGTACCCGGCCCGGGTAACGCGCAGGCCCGCCTCGGCGTAGACGTGGGCCAGTTCCCGGCGCACCCATTCGGGTGTCGGTTCGGCGATCCCGGTGACGGCGGGGGCCGCCGGCCGCCAGGCGTGGAGGTTCACGGTGATGTGGAACCGGGCGCCGGCGCGGCACGCGCCCGCCAGGCCGGCGAGCACGGCGGGGTCGCGCCCGAGGACACCGCGCAGCAGGCTGCCCCACGGCATCAACACGTGCATTTCGTCCACATCGCCCAGACAGGGCGGCATCTCCTCGGCGGCGGCGTGGACCAGCACCAGGTTGGGCAGCCCGCCGCGCGCGGGTTTGGCGGCGGCGCGCGCGGACACGCCCCGCATCCGGTCGGGGTTGGCGTCCACGCCGACCACCAGCCGGTCGGGGTCGGCGCGGGCGAGCCGGTAGGCGTGCTTGCCGTCGCCGGTGCCCACGTCGAGCAGGACCGACCGGTGACGGGCGCGCAACTCGGCGAACTCGGCGTCGGCGAGCGGCACGCACCGCTTGCCGACGACCTTGACCAGACCTTCGGAAGGCATGACGGGGCCCTTCGCGTGAGTGGGTGAGGACCTGCGGGAAACGGCCGGCGACGGACCGCAGAATTACGGGGAAACACCCTCCGGGACATCGCCGGAGGACCCTTGTCAATCGTTGCCGGAAATACCGGCCGCTGCCCACCCCTCCGGAGCAGCGCGGAGCCCGGTCCTGGGAAAATGTGGCCGTAAATCACGCCAATGGGGGAAGTGAACCCCGTCAAAATCACTCTGCGTGATTAGTTTTCTCCTACCAGCGGACGAGACGTCACCCTACTTCGGAAGGAACGGTGCTCGTTCGAAATATCCGCACCGGGCATTCGCCGGAATGAGCCGGCGGGCCACCCAAAGAAGTCTGTCGAAAACGGCGGAGTCGCTCATAGGCTGAGCGGCGTCCCCAATTCGCGACGACCGGAGGGCCATTTGCCCGGGCCGGGTCGGATCGACATCAGCCGGAGACGCCACCATGACCGTTGACCCCACGATCGAGCTGCGCCTGACGCTGAACGGCGACCCGGACGTGCCCGCGCTGACCCGGGCGTGGGCGGCGCTGCGCGCCCGGCACCGCGCCCTGGCCGGTCCGCTGGGTGCGCACCGGGACGTCGCCGCGTTCGAGGACGCGGTGCGCGCGGGCCCCGGCTGCCACCTGCTGCGCGCCCCCGGCCGGCACGAGTTCGCGCTGACCGCCGGGTGCGACGCGGCGTCGGTGCCCGCGGTCCTGGCCGAGCTGTCCGCGCTCTACGCCCGCGAGCTGGGCCACCCCTCCGAGGGGCTGCCCGCGCCGGCCCCGGCCGTCCCGCACGACCGCCCGCCGCACGACGTTCCCCCGCCCGGACCGGAGCTGCCGGGCCTGGAGCTGTTCGGGCGCGGCGAACCGGGCCCGCGCGTGGTGACCCGCGTGGACCTCGGCCACCCGACCCGCCGGCACGTCTCCGCGCTGGCCCGCCGGCACGGCGTGACCCGCGAGGTCGTCGTGGTCACCGCGTGGGCGCTGCTGCTGGGCGAGCTGGCCGAGCGGGACGAGTTCGTGCTGGGCCTGGTCACCGATCCCCGCGACCCGGCCGCGCACCGACCCGCCGTGGGCGCGCTGCGCGAGGCCCGCCCGCTGCGGGTGGACCTGACCGGCCGGCCGTCGTTCGCCGACGCGGTGCGCCGCACCACCGCCGCCGTGGCGACCGCCCGGTCCCGCCCCGGTGACGCGCCCGCCGACGTGGCGGTGCAGTACGGCGAGCAGCCGGCGGCGGCGCTGCGGCTGGCCGGCCTCGACCCCGCCGAGGTCCCCGCCGCCTTCTGGCTGGCCGACGACCTCCCCGGCCCGCACCGGGTCGTGCTGCGCCTGCTGGACACCCCCGACGGGCTGCTCGCCGGCGTCGCGCACCACCCCGACGCCCTGGACGGGCCCGGCGCGCGGCGCTGGGTGTCCCGGCTGGCCGCGCTGCTGGCCGGCGCGCACGACGAGTCGCCCGAGCCCGTGGTGATGTCCGAGGACGAGCACCGCCGGGTCGTGCTCGCGCCCAACGCGACCGCCGTGGACCTCGGCGCGCCCGCGACGGTCCACGACCTGGTCGCCGAGCAGGCCCGCCGCACCCCGGACCGGACCGCGCTGGTCTTCGCCGGCGCCGAGGTCGGCTACGCCGAGCTGGACGCCCGCGCCAACCGCCTCGCCCACGAGCTGCGCGAGCGCGGCGTGCGGCGGGAGACGCCGGTCGCGGTGTGCCTGGAACGCGAGACGGGCCTGGTGGTCGCGCTGCTGGCGGTGCTCAAGGCGGGCGGCGCGTTCGTGCCGCTGGACCCGCAGTACCCGCGGCAGCGCCTGGCCCACATGCTCGCCGACTCGGGCGCGGCCGTGGTGCTCACCCAGGGTCGGCTGCGCGACCGGTTCGCCGCCGACGGCCCGCCCGTGCTGGTGACCGACGACGACGCGACCCGGTTCGCCCACCACCCGAGCAGCGCGCCGCCGGCGTCGTCCGGCCCGGACGACCTCGCCTACGTCGTCTACACCTCGGGATCGACCGGGCGGCCCAAGGGCGTGATGGTCGAGCACCGGGGCATCGCGTCCTAC
>NZ_JBEZBW010000070.1:0-44012 GCF_040647305.1 Saccharothrix sp. NPDC042600
AGGGAGAAGGGTGGTTGCCTCCGGCAGGCCGTACGGGGAACGAACCGACGCCCTTCCACCCCCCGGGGGCCTGCCGCGCGGCGAGCGCCGCTTTTGATCTTTCGCGCTCAAGAGCGCGTCAGCGCGCAGCTCTCAACCCCGAGTCCACCGCTGATTCCCCTGACCATTGCAGGCCCACAGCACCAGCCGCGCCCCGTTGGCCGTAGCCGCCCCCTCCACATCCAGGCACAACCCGGCCCGAACATTCCGCACAGACCCGTCCGACCCGAACGTCCAACGCTGGTTGTCCTGCCCGTTGCACGGCCACGTGATCACCCGCGTGCCATTGGCAGTGCCACCGTTGTACGCGTCCAGGCACTTGTCGCCGAAGACCCGCACCTCGCCGCCCGCCCACGTCGTCCACAGCTGGTTGGCGGCGGTGTGGCAGTCCCAGATCAGGACCGTCGCGCCGGCGGCGGTCGAGGCGTTGTCCACGTCCAGGCAGCGGCCGGACCCGACACCACGCACACGGGCGGTCGTGTTCGCCAGCGGAGTCCCGCCGGACACCCGGAACGCCGCCACGCCATGAGCCGGGACGTTCGCCGAGATCGTGCCCGTGCTCGTCGACACAGCCCCGGTCCACTGGTCGGTCAACGTGAAGCCGTTGCCGGACAGGCCGACCTGAGCGGCCGTCGTCGTGATGGTGGTCGCCGCGCCACCGCGGTTGAACAGGCCCACGGCCACCGAACCGTCCGACAGGGGCTTGGCGAAGACCTCGGTGGCACCGTCGTCGCGCACCCGTCGCCCGCCCGCGCCCAACGCGTCCTGGTTCACCGCCAGCAGGCGCGGGTTGCGCAGGATGGCGCTGACGTCCGCCGACATCGTGCGGATGTCGTTGCCCGCCATGAGGGGCGCGGCCATCAGGGCCCACAGCGCGAAGTGGGACCGTGACTCGGTCAGGGTCAGGCCCGGTCGGCCCACGACCAGCATGTCCGGGTCGTTCCAGTGGCCGGGGCCGGCTTGGGCGGCCAGCGGGGCGTTGACGTCGAGCACGTTGCCGACGCCCATCGGGTAGCTGTTGGTGTTGCCGTTCTGCCAGATGTCCAGCAGGTCCTCGGTGGTGCGCCACAGGTCCGCGACCTGGCCCCAGTCGTACTTGTCGCCGGTGATGGCGTGGAAGCTGTTGGGGTTGATGCTGTAGACGATCGGGCGGCCGGTGGCGCGCAGGGCGTCGCGCATGAGGGTGAACCGGGCGACCTGCTCGTCCCGCGTACCGGCGGAGGAGCACCAGTCGTACTTGAGGTAGTCCACGCCCCAGGACGCGAACGTGCGGGCGTCCTGGACCTCGTGGCCCTTGCTGCCGGTGGACCCGGGGTGGTTGCCGACGGTCTGCGCGCAGGTCCGCTCGTTGGGCACCTGGTAGATGCCGAACTTCAGCCCGCGGGCGTGGATGTAGTCGCCCAGGGCCTTCATGCCGCTGGGGAACTTGGTCGGGTGGGCGCGGAGGTTGCCGGCGGCGTCGCGCTGGGGGTCGAACCAGCAGTCGTCCACGACGACGTACTGGTAGCCCGCGTCGCGCATGCCGGAGGACACCATGGCGTCGGCGGCCTGCCGCACCTGCGTCTCGGTGATGCCGCAACCGAAGCTGTTCCAACTGTTCCACCCCAACGGCGGCGTCAGCGCCGGACTCCCGGGAGCAGCAACTCCAGGCGCAGCAACTCCAGGCGCGGCAACTCCAGGCGCAGCAGCACCGGACGCAGCAGCGCCGGACGCAGCCGGGACAGGCTCAGCCGAAGCGGCCTGATGGGGAGCAGTCGCCGCCGTAGCGGCCAGGGCCAGTGTGACGGTGGCGCGGCGGATCGCCGCCCAGGGTCGGATGGGCATCGGGTCTCCCTGTGTCGTCGTCGACACCCGCAATGTAACCAGGCCGTCACAGCCGGTCAAAGCTAATCATGTGAGCGCTAACTTTAGCCAGCGACCAATCCAACCACCGTACGACCACCACACAACCGCCGAACCACCCCCGAACACACCAAATCAACCCAGCATCTTGTGAGCGTGAACAACCGCCGGCACACTGCCGTTCCGCAGCACCCGGCGTGGCCCGGGAGGTCTCAGCGGGACCGGTCGGCGGTGCGTGGCGGGGCTACCGAGCCGCCCTCGCGCACCGGCATCGGCACCCGGTGGACCACGGGCGTCCGGTCGCCGCGCCGGCGTCGCTCGAACAGCCCGAGCAGCACCTCGACCGCCCGCACGCCCAGCTCGTGGTGGGGCAGGGCGACCGTGGTCAACCGCGGACGCAGCCAGGAGGCGATGGGATGGTCGTCGAACCCGACCACCGACACGTCGTCCGGCACGGACAGGCCGGCCTCGCCCAGCGCCTGGTACGCGCCGAACGCCAAGCGGTCGTTGAAGCACACCAGCACCCGCGGCCGGTGGTGCCGCAGGACCTCCCGCGTCGCGGCGTAGCCGTCCTCGGGCATCCACTTCGGACACCGCCGGGCGCTGACCACCTCCACCCCGGCGGCCTCGAACACCTCGCGCAACCCGACCAGGCGTTCCACGGCGGCGGTGCTGTTGGGCGGGATGTCGTCCACCCCCGGCCCCGCGCCGATCAGGTGGACCCCGGACCGGTGCCCGACCTCGACGACCACCCGTGCCGCCGAACGGCCCGCCTGCACCTCGTCGGGCACCACCGAGTGGATGGTCGAGCGCGACACCGACGTGGCGTTGAGCAGCACCGCCGGACCGTCGTGCAGGCCCTCGGGCACCGCGACCTCCCGGGTGTACATGGCGGCGAAGACGATTCCGTCCACGCGCCGGTCGTGCATCGCCTCCACCAGCGCCCGCTCCACCACCGGGTCGCCGCCGGACTCGCCGACGAAGACCATGAACCCGCGCCGGTGCGCGGCCTCCACCGCACCCCGGATCATGTCGCCCGCGAGACCCGAGGACGCGACCGTGTCCGAGATGAACCCGATCGTCTGCGAGCGCCCGGTGCGCAGCCCGACCGACAGGGTGTTGCGGCGGTAGCCCAGCTCGTGCGCGGTGGCTCGCACCCGCCGCTCGACCGCTTCGGAGATGCGCAGCTCCCGCGCGCGCCCGGACAGCACCAGCGACGCGGTCGTGGCGGACACCCCGCTCGCCTCGGCCACGTCGGCCAGCGTCACCCGCCTGCGTCCCACGAGTCGGCACGCTAACACGATTTAGCAACGCAGGAGGAGACACCGATGCCCCACCGCGCCGGCGCGGTCCTGGCCGCGCTGACCCTGCTCGCGGTCGGCTGCGCCGCGCCCGGCACCCTGCCCCAATCCACTGTGGACAGCCGAACGACCCCCGGCTGCGGCACCGCCGACATCACCCTCCAAGCCCGGTTCGAAACCGGTTTCCCGCTCGCGAAAGCGCTCGCCGAGGAGTTCACCCGGCAGCACCCGCACGTCACCTGGAACATCCGCGAGGAGCAGTTCGACGTCCTCACCCGCAACGCGCCACGCGTGCTCGCCGACGACCCGCCCGACCTCATGCGGCTGCCGCAGGTGTCGGAGGCGGTGCGCGCCGGTCTCCTGCGCGACCTCGACGGCTACGCCCGCGCGCTGGGCTGGGACCGCCGCCCGCCGGCGCAGACCCGTCCCCTGCGCGTCGCGCCGGGCGGCCGGCCACGCGGCGAGGGACCGCTCTACGCCACCGGACTGTCCACGAGCGTCACAGGTGTCTTCTACAACAAGGAAATCGCCGCAAGACTCGGCTTGAGCGAACCACGCACCCTCGCCGAGTTCGACGCCGCCCTGGCCCGCGCCAAGGCGGCCGGCACCACCCCGATCGCCGGCTTCAACGGCGGCGCGACCGGCGGCCTGACCTTCCCCCTGCAAAGCCTCATGGGCGTTTACGGCTCGCCCGGAGCCATAGACGACTGGACGTTCCAACGCCCCGGCGCGACCATCGACACCCCCGCCACCGCCGAGGCCGCGCGGCACCTCGCGCGCTGGCTCGCGGCCGGCTACTTCGACCCCGACCTCAACGCCACCGACTACGCCCGCATGCTGGACCGGTTCACCTCCGGCCGGGCGCTGTTCATGGTCAACGGCGACTGGGAGTCCGCCGCGCTGGACCGCCGGATGCCCGGCCGTGTCGGGTTCTTCCTCATGCCGCCGCTGCGCGCGGGCGGTCCGCGGGCGGCGATGGCCGGTCCCCCGACCTTCGCGATACCGGCCCGCGCGGCGCACCCGGACTGCGCGGCGGCGTTCCTGGACTGGGCGGCCACCGATCCGGCCGCCCGCGACCTCGTCGTGCGCGTCGGCGGCGCCCGGCCACTCGGACCGGCGACGGCCTGGCCGGTGGACCCGGGCTCGGTCACCGCCGCGACGTTCGCCGCGACCGACGAGGTCCTGGCCGGGGACACCGCCATGGACTTCATCGCCAACGCGACCGGCTCGATCTACGCCAAGAGCTGGACGCCCCAGCTCCAGCGGCTCGTGGAGGGCGACCAGACCCCCGAAGGGCTGCTGCGGCGGGTCCAGGCCGACTACCTCGCCCAGACCGGGGGCTGACCCGGTGCGGACCCGGTGGGCCGGTTGGCTGTTCGTGCTGCCCGCGCTGGCCGTGCACGGGGTGTTCGTGCTCCGGCCGTTGGCGCTGGTCGCGCAGTACTCGCTGTACCGGTGGGACGGCGTGGGCCCGGCGGTGTGGGTGGGGTGGGCCAACTACGCCGCCGTGCTCACCGACCCCGACCTGCGCCGACCGCTGCTCAACGCCCTGCTGCTCGTGGTGTGCTTCGTGGCCGGCCCGGTCACGATCGGCCTGGCCCTCGCCGCCGCGCTGCGGCCCGCCCCAGCCCTACAACCCGCCTCAGCGCGACCGCTCTCGACGCTCCTGCTCGTGCTGCCGCAGGCCGTGCCGCCGATCGCCGCCGGGCTGGCGTGGAGCGTGCTGCTGTCCTCGACCGGCGCGGTGAACCGGGCGCTGGACGCGATCGGCCTGGAGTCGCTCACCCGAGCGTGGCTGGGCGACTCCACCACCGCGCTCACCGCCGTCGGCCTGATCGGGGCGTGGTCGCTGCTCGGGCTGTGCGCCCTCCTCCTGTCCGCGGGCGTCCGACGCCTCGACCCCGCGCTCTACGAAGCCGCCCGCCTCGACGGCGCGGGCCGGTGGCGCGAGTTCCGTGCCGTGACGCTGCCGGGCGTGCGCCGGGAGGTCGGCGCGTGCGTCGTGATCACCTCCCTGGCGGCGCTGTCGAGCTTCGACGTCGTCTACGTGACCGCGAAGGGCGGCCCCGGCGGCTCGACGGCGGTTCCCGCGCTGGAGGTCTTCCACCTGGCGTTCACCGAGCGCGCGGTGGGGACGGCGTCGGCGCTGGCCGTGGTGCTGGTGGTGCTCGTGCTCGCCGCGATCACCCCCGTCCTGCGGTGGTCACGATGAAAGCCCGGACGCTCCTGTCCACCGGGACGCTCCTGTCCACCGGAACGCTTCTGCGCGCCGGGCTGGCCGTGGTCACGCTCCTCCCCCTGGCCGAACTCGTGGTCACCGCCCTGCACCCGCCGGGCACCTACCCGCCCGGCCTGACCTGGCCCGAGGACCCCCACTGGTCGAACTTCGCCACCGCGTTCCGCACGGGACACGCCGACCGGGCGCTGCGGTCCGGCGCACTGGTCGTCCTCGCCGTGGTGCCGGCGGTCCTGGCGCTCTCGACGGCGGCGGGGTACGCGCTGGCCCGGCTGCCGTTCCCCGGCCGGCGGGTGGTGTCGGGGCTGTTCCTGCTCGGGCTCGTGCTGCCCCGCGAAGCCATCGTCCTCCCCCTCTACCAGCAAGTCCGCGACCTGGACCTCCTCGACACCACCGCGGGTCTCGCGTTGGCCCTCATCGCGGTCCACCTGCCGTTCGGGGTGCTGTGGATGCGGACCCACTTCGCCTCGACGCCCGCCGAGCCGGCCGAGTGCGCCCGCGTGGACGGCGCCGGCCCGTGGGCCGTGCTGCGGTACGTGCACCTGCCGCTCGCGGGTGACGCGCTGCGGTCGCTGGCGCTGCTGCTGTGCGTGTGGACGTGGAACCACCTGCTGTTCGCCCTGGTCCTCGTGGACGACCCGCTGCGCCGGACGGCGGCGGGCGCGTTGGACGCGTTCCAGGGCCGTTGGGGCACCGACGTGCCGCTGCTGTGCGCGGGCGCGCTGCTGGTCACCGCACCGGTGGTCGTGGCGCTGGCCCTGACGCACCACCGTTTCGCCGACGCCCTGGTGCGGGGCGTCGCGTTCCGATGATCACCGACGATCGAAGGAGCACCCCATGGCCGAACCAGGCCACTCCCCCACCCGACGACGGGCCACCGTTGTCGCTACCCTCCTCACCCTCTTGAGCAGTCTGATGGTCGCCGTGAGCACGACCCCGAGTTCCGCGGCCACCGTGGACACCACCGCGTGGTACGTGCTGGTGAACCGCAACAGCGGCAAAGCCCTGGACCTCTACAACTTCGCCACCAACGACGGCGCGCGCATCACCCAGTGGACGCGCGGTGACGGGGCGAACCAGCAATGGCAGTTCGTGGACTCCGGCGGCGGCTACTACCGCCTGAAGTCCAAGCACTCCAACAAGGTGCTCGACGTGACGGGCGCGTCCACCGCCGACGGCGCCCCCATCGTCCAGTGGGCCGACCACAACGGCGGCAACCAGCAGTTCCGCCTGGCCGACTCCCCGGACGGGTACGTCCGGCTGGTCAACCGCACCAGCGGCAAGGCCGTCGAGGTGCAGAACGCCTCCACCGCCGACGGCGCGAACGTCGTGCAGTACAGCGACTGGGGCGGCGCCAACCAGCAGTGGCAACTGGTGAAGGTCGGCGGCACCACCGGCCAGTTCACCAACCCGGTGGTGTGGCAGGACTTCGCGGACGTGGACATCATCCGCGTCGGCGACACCTACTACGCCACCGCGTCCACCATGCACTACTCGCCCGGCGCGCCGATCCTGCGCTCGTACGACCTGGTGAACTGGGAGTACGCGGGTCACGCGGTGCCGTCGCTGGAGTTCGGGTCGAAGTACAACCTGAGCGGCGGCCAGGCCTACGTGGACGGGATCTGGGCCTCGACCTTCAACTACCGGCGCAGCAACGCCACGTTCTACTGGGCCGGCTGCATCGACTTCAACGACACCTACATCTACACCGCGTCGGCGGTCGACGGGACGTGGACCCGGCACGCGCAGATCGACAACTGCTACTACGACGCGGGCCTGTTGATCGACGACAACGACACGATGTACGTGGCGTACGGCAACACCACGATCAGCGTGGCCCAGTTGTCGCCGGACGGCCGCAGCCAGGCCCGGGCGCAGCAGGTGTTCCAGACGCCGTCCAACGTCGGCACGCTGGAAGGCGCCCGGTTCTACAAGCGGGGCGGCAGCTACTACATCTGGCTGACCCGGCCCGCCAACGGCCAGTACGTGCTGAAGTCCGACAACGGCCCGTTCGGCCCGTACACGATGCGGCAGGTGCTGCTCGACCTGCCGGGTCCGATCCCCGGCGGCGGCGTGCCGCACCAGGGCGGGCTGGTGCAGACGCAGAACGGCGACTGGTACTACATGTCCTTCGTCGACGCGTACCCCGGCGGCCGGATGCCGGCGCTCGCCCCGATCACGTGGACCTCCGACGGCTGGCCGGTGCTCCAGACCGTCAACGGCACGTGGGGCGCCACGTACCCGAAGCCCAACCTGCCCGCGCCGCCCCGACAGGTCAAGCCGATGGTCGGCACGGACACGTTCACCGGACCCGCGCTGGGCCCGCAGTGGGAGTGGAACCACAACCCCGACACCAGCCGGTACGCCGTCGGCAACGGCCTGCGCCTGTCCACGGCCACCGTCACCAACGACCTGTACGCGGCCCGCAACACGCTGACCCACCGCATCCAGGGCCCGACCTCGACGGCGACCATCGAGCTGGACTACAGCACGATGCGCGACGGCGACCGGTCGGGTCTGGCGATGCTGCGGCAGTCGTCGGCGTGGATCGGCGTCAAACGGGACAACGGGACCACCCGGGTGGTGATGACGACCGGCCTGGCCATGGACGGCAACTGGAACACCACCAGCACCGGCGCCGAAGTGGCCGGGGCCCCGGTGAGCGGCGGGCGGATCTGGTTGCGGGCCAACGCCGACATCCGGCCGGGCAGCGGGCGGCAGGCGCGGTTCTCCTACAGCACCGACGGGGTGAACTTCACGCCGTTGGGATCGGCGTTGACGTTGAACAACGCGTGGCAGTTCTTCATGGGCTACCGGTTCGCCATCTTCAACCACGCGACGCAGGCCCTGGGCGGCGCGGTCACGGTGCGGAGGTTCGACCTGACCACACCGTAGCGCTCTGACCGCACCGTAGAGGTTCGAACACGCCGCAAACGGCGGTTCCCCACTCGGCGGAGGCGTTGCCGAGTGGGGAACCGTCTCAGGGTCGGGATTCCATGCCGTTCCCACCCTGTGCGGCGGACACGCCCGGTGTCGGGGTCGTGGGGACCCATCCGTCTCGCGACGGTCCCCGGTTCCCACCACGACCCCGCGGGTGTGCCCGCCCGACCGCGGGCCCGGCTTCCCCCGTCAGAAGGCCGGGTAGGCGTTCTGGACCAGGGAGGCGAAGCCGGCCGGGAACCAGGCGCCGGCGTGCGGGGCGCCCGGCAGCGCGCCGGTCAGGTTGCCGCCGTTGGCCTGGTTGTCGCCGCGGTAGTTCGGGTCGCACATCGGGTCGTGCTGCTTGCCCTCCTCGTTCGGGCCGTCGGTCTTGGTCGCGATGCCGTCGGACTCACCCGGCGGCTTGACCCAGATGTAGGCGTCGAACCCGGGCCGCGGCGCGGCCGTGGGTCGGGCGCCGATGCCCGCGCCGGCCTGGTTGCACCAGTTGCCGCGGTGCAGCTTGCGGTCGATGCGGCCGGAGTTGACGTAGGCGTCGGCCGTCGTGCCGCTCGCGCCGGTGGGCCGGTTCGGGCCGCCCCAGCCGTTGCGGGAGGTGTCGATCACCATGCCGATGCCGCTGGGGAACCCGGCGGCGATGAACCGGTTGCGCATCTCCGTGCCGAAGTCGGCCTCGTCGAAGAACGGGTTCCACTGGTAGTAGTTCGCCGCCTGCAGCTGCGTGCCGCCGATGTTCAGCGTCGGGTCGGGCAGGTGGATCTCGTCGGTCGGCGAGGTGTTGGCCATGTTCGACACGAAGCCGTCGACGCTGTTGACGCCCTTGGTGGTGCCCTTGATCGTGTTGGCGATCAGCGTCACCGCGGGACCCATGTTGGAGTTCCAGCCCAGCCACCCGGAGTGGGCGATGTCCACGTAGTTGTAGACGTTCGGGATCGCGCTGAGCTTGTTCAACGCGTACTGGATGCCCTGCACGTACGCGCCGCTGGAGTTGGCCTCCGCGCACTTGGGCTTGGCCAGGTTGGTGACCAGGTTGGGCAGCGAGTCCGGCTCGACGATGTTGACGATCCGCAGGCTGCTGTACTTCGGGTCGGCCAGGATCGCCGCGATCGGGTCGATGTACTCGGCCTTGTAGCGGGCCAGGCCGTTCTCGCTGACCTTCAGCTCGCCGTTGGACGCCAGCGCCGCGCAGTCGCGATTGGGCAGGTCGTAGATGACGACCTGGATGACCACGGGGGTGGTGCCGCCCGCCGCCTGCCGCAGCGCCTCGTCGAGGTGGCCCCGGAGGCCACGCCCGGCGGTGATGGCGCCGATGCGGTCCATCCACACGGCGGTGGAGTGCTCGGCGACCTTGCGCATGGCGGTGCCCAGGGTGCCGCCGGTCGCGTCGGCCGTGGCGTTGACGTTGGCGACGAAGTCCGGGTTGAGGTAGCCCTTGGCCCCCACGAACGGGTTGGCCACGTGCTCACCGGGCTCGCCCGGGTCGGTCGGCGTCGTGGTCGTCGTGGTGGTGGTCGTGGTCGTGGTGGTGGTCGTCGTGGTGGTGGTAGTGGTGGTGGGCCCACCGCCGCACGTGACGCCGTTGAGCTTGAACGACGTCGGAGCGGGGTTCGAGCCCGAGAAGGAGCCGTTGAACCCGATGCTCGCGCTCCCGCCGGCGGGCAGCGACCGCGCCCACTCGGGGTTCTTCGCCGTGACGTGCTGCCCGGACTGGGTGAAGGTCGCGCTCCAGCCGTTGGTGACCCGCTGGTTGCCGGGGAAGTCCCATTCGAGGGTCCACCCGTCGGTGATCGCGTCGCCGACGTTCTTCAGCGTGATGCTCGCGGTGAAACCGGTGTCCCATTGGTTCACCTTGTAGTCGACCGCGCACCCGGGAGCCGCGCCGGCCGACGTGCCGCCCAGGACCAGCAGCCCCGAGCACAGGGTCAGGGCGGCGGCAGCGGCGCCGCCGCGGGCCAGGATCGTTGGTTTCATTCAGGGTCCTCGTAGCGTCGTTGCCGTGGTGAAGGACTTGTACCTGTCTCTGGGAGCGCTCCCAGAGGGCCAAGGTAGCGACGGCGTTACGAGCGAGTCAATCAGGGTTGGATGCTAAATTTTTCGCCCAATCCTTTAGCAGGAACGGGAAAGCCTATTCCGCAATTGTTTCGGTGAAGCGGAACGACGACAGGCGGAAGTCGCCGCGCAACGTGACCCACACGTCGTGCACACCGACCACCCCCGCCACTCCCGCCGCACCGGCCGACCCCGCCATACCAGCCGACCCCGCCACACCGGCCGACCCCGCCACACCGGCGGCTTCCGCCACGCCGGCGGCTCCTGCCAGGTCGGCGGTGACGGTCGTCCACTCGTAACGGCCGCCCGTCACCGGCACCTCGACCACCGCGAGCAGCCGGTCCGCCAGGTGGAACTCCAGTCGCGCCGGACCGGGACCCTCCTTCGCCACCCGCGCCGCCACACCGACGGCGCCGGTGAGGTCCGCCGCGCGGTACAGGAGGGTCGCGGGACGGGTCGGGTCGGTCGGGGTGACCGCGTCGCCCGTCGTGCGCGTGGCGTCGGTCAGGGTGGTGTTGGCGTAGTCGTCGAAGTCGACGGCCCGGGTCTCGCGGCCGACCAGGGCGCGCGGCGCCGGGGCCGGGCCGGTCACGGTCAGCGGGGCGGTCAGTACGGCCTCCCGCGCCGAGCGCGCCACCACGACCTCGTACTCCCCCGGGTCCACGGTGAAGCCGCCCGTGGCGACGTCCCAGTGGGCCAGGCGTTCGGCGGGCAGCCGGAAGACCAGCGTCCGCCGCTCGCCGGCGGCCAGACCCACCTTGCGGAAGTCGGCCAGCCGCAGGATCGGGGCCTCGTAACGGGTGTCGAGAGCGCGGACGTAGAGCTGGACGACCTCGGCGCCCGAGCGCGGGCCGGAGTTGGTCAGCGTCACCGCGACCTCGACCGCGCCGTTCCGGTCCAGTTCCGAAGTGGACAGTCGCAGGTCCGAGTAGGCGAAGTCCGTGTAGGACAGGCCGTGCCCGAACGCGTAGAGCGGCGCGGCGCGGTGGTACTGGTAGGTCCAGCCGGCCTTGACGACGTCGTAGTCCAGCGGGTCGGGCAACTCGTCGTCCCCCCGGTACCACGTCTGGGGCAGCCGCCCGGACGGGTCGGCGTCGCCGAGCAGGACCGCGGCCAGGGCGCGGCCGGTCTCCTGGCCGCCGTGGGAGGTCCACAGCACGGCGGGCAGGTGCTCGTCGGCCCAGTCGACGGCGTAGGGGTAGGCGCTCATCACGACCAGCGCCGTCTCCGGGCGGACGGCGGCGACCGCGCGCAGCAGGACCTCCTGGGACTCCGGCAGCGCGGTGCCGGTGCGGTCCTGGGTCTCGCGGCCGTTGATCAGCGGGTGGTTGCCCAGGACGACGATCGCGACGTCGGCGGCGGCAGCGGCGGCGCGGGCCTCGCCGACGCCGTCGAGCAGCAGTTCGCGGTGCCAGCGCTCGGCGGTCTCGGGCGTCTCGGCGGTGAGGGTGACCCGGCCGTCCGGCTCCACCGCCGCGTAACGGCCGGAGTGGACGCCGCGCAGCAGCACCGTGTCGCCGTCGGCGGTGGGATCGGCCTCCAGCCGGAAGGTCTCGTGCACCTCCCACGTCTTGATCACGTCCTGGGCGACGGCCAGCGGGCCGTCCTTGGCGGTGAGGTGGCGACCGGTCTCGGCGCACCGCAGGGTCACCACGTCGTCGCCCCACTCGACCACGTCGAACGCCGTCCCGCCCAGCAGGTCGCCGCTGGTGCGGCAGCGCAGGGCGATCCGGTCGACGCCCTCGACGCACACCACGTCGCCCAGCCGCTCGCGCAGCCCCGCCGCGACGGTGACCCGGTAGGGCATGGTGCCGCTGTACCAGTCCTCGTGCAGCGCGTCGGCCAGCGGACCGAGCACGGCGACCCGCGGCGACCCGGACAGCGGCAGCACGCCGTCGTTCTTCAGCAGCACCACCGATTCCGTCGCGGCGCGCGCGGCGAGGGCCCGGTGCTCGGGGCAGTCGACCACCTCGGGGCCGATGCCCGCGTACGGGTCCAGCTCCGGGTCGAACTCGCCGAGCCGGAACCGCACCGCGAGCTGCCGCCGCACGGCCCGGTCCACGTCGGACCGGTCGATCAGACCGCGCTCCAGCGCCTCGCGCAGCCGGCCGACCGGGGTCGCGCTGTCCTCGCCGTGGTCGGTGAAGCTGTCGATGCCGGCCTTGAGCGCGGCGGCGTGCGACTCGGCGTGGTCGTCGAAGTAGTGCTCCGGATCGACCAGGTTGGACGGGGCCTCGGCGTCGCTGACCACGAACAGCTCGTGCCCGGTCGGCTCGGCCCACCGGCGCAGCTCGTCGGCGATGAGCGGGCTGACGTGGCACGGCCGGCCGTTGACCAGGTTGTAGGCGGCCATCGCGCCGGTCGCCGCGCCGGAGGCGACGACGGGCCGGAACGCGGCCAGGTCGTACTCGTGCAGCACCCGGGGCCGCACGCCGGAGGACGTGGTGCAGCGGTCGTCCTCGTTGTTGTAGGCCAGGAAGTGCTTGAGCACCGGGGCCGCGCGCAGGAAGCGGGGGTCGTCGCCGGCCAGTCCCCGGCAGAACGCCTCGCCCAGGCGCGCGGTGTGCAGCGGGTCCTCGGAGTAGCCCTCCTCGTTGCGGCCCCAGCGCGGGTCGCGCAGCGGGTTCACCACCGGAGCCCACGCCTGCAGGCTGGTGGCGCCGCTGCCGACGACCGGCGGGCGGTGGTAGTGGAAGGCGCGCAGTTCCACCGAGGTCGCCTCCGCCACGGCGCGCACGAGTTCCTCGTCCCAGGTCGCGCCGAGGCCGACCGCCTGCGGGAACACCGTCGCGACGCCGAGCCACGCGACGCCGTGCAGGGCCTCGGACCCGGTGCGGAACGCGGCCAGCCCCAGGCGCGGGACGGCGGGCGCGTACTGGTGCAGCATCGCCAGCCGCTCGTCGGGGGTGAGTCGCCCGAGGAGGTCGTCGACGCGCTTGTCCAGCGGCAGGTCGGGGTCGCGGAAGGGGAGCCGTTCGGGCGCGGACACGGGCGAGGCACTCACGTGGCGTGAACCCTTCGGATGAGCAGCGAGTGAAGCGCTTCGACAATGACACTGCCCCCGGAGGCTGTCAATTAGCCATGTACCGCAACGTTCTTGCGCAAACCGCCCCTTGCCGCCGCTCATGGCACGCCCTAGTCTCGCCACATCGTTCAAGCGCTTCGACAGTTCACCGCACACCCAGCGTCCACTTCACCGTAGAAGGGCCATTCGCATGGGCATCGAACTGAACCGCCGGGGGTTCCTGAACCTCACCGCCACGGTCGCGGGTGTCGCCGCCGCGCAGGGACTCCTCTCCGCGTGCGGTGCCGGCGGCGGTCCGCAGCAGCTCGGTGCCAACAGCGAGGGTCTGAAAGCGGCGCTGCCCGCCCACGTGCCCAATACGACGGTCACACCGGACATCCCCTCGGTGGCGGGCGGCCCGGACGTGCTCACCGACCCGGGTTTCCTGAGCTACCCGACCAACCGGCCGGTCACCGTCCCCGGCGTGCCGGGCCGCGGCGGCCGGTACAGCGCGGTGACCCCGCTGTGGGGCACGATCCCGCCCGCGGACAACGGGTTCTACCAGGCGATGAACAAGGCGCTGGGCGTCACGCTGGACATGAAGCCCGCCGACGGCAACAACTACAACACCATCGTCCCGACGATGACCGCGGCCAGGAAGCTGCCGGACTGGATCCAGCTCCCGGCGTGGTGGAACCCCAACTTCAACGTCGGCGGCCTGGCCGGGTCGCAACTGGCGGACCTCACCCCGTACCTGTCGGGCGACAACGTCAGGAAGTACCCCAACCTCGCCGCCCTGCCCACCGGCGCGTGGCGCGCGGGCGCGTGGGGCGACAAGCTCTACGGCATCCCGTGCTTCTCGTCGGGCTTCCAGATCGCCGGCACGATCTTCTACCGGCGCGACGTGTTCGAGGCCAGGGGGATCACCGCCGACCAGGTGAAGTCCGCCGACGACCTGATGGGCCTGGGCAAGGAGCTGACCGACGCCAAGGCCGGCGTGTGGGCCTTCGACGACATCTACACCTACTTCTTCACCGCGTTCGGCGCGCCCCTGAAGTGGCGGGTCGAGGACGGCAAGCTGGTGCACCTGTTCGAAACCGAGGAGTTCCTCCGGGCGGTGGACTGGCACCACCGCCTGGCCACCGCCGGTTACGTGCACCCGGACGCGCTGGCGGGCGACAACGCCAACGGCAACACCCGCTTCTACGCCGGCAAGACGCTGATCTCCGGCGGCGGCATGGGCGTGTGGAACCTGGCCGACCACCAGTCCGGCACGGCGGCGAACCCGTCCTACCGGCGCGGCGCGCTCGACGTGTTCGCCGCCGACGGCAAGAGCAAGCCCGTGGTCTACATGGGCGCGTCCACCAGCATGCTCAGCTACCTCAACGCCAACCTCAAGCCCGAGCAGGTCGAGGAACTGCTGGCGGTGGCCAACTACCTCGCCGCGCCCTACGGTTCCGCGGAGTTCACGCTGGTCAACTTCGGTGTCGAGGGCGTGCACCACACGATGGACAACGGCGTGCCCAAGGCCACCGAGCAGGGCAAGAAGGAGGTCCAGGCGCAGACCTACCCGTTCCTGGCCGCCCCGCCCCACGCGATCCAGAACCTGGGCGCGGACGCGGTCACCCGGGACTACACCGCCTGGCAGGCCGCCAACGCGCCGGCGCTGGCCAAGCCGGTGTTCTGGAACATGAACATCAGCATGCCGCAGGCGCAGACCACCGCCGAGGCCGCGCAACAGGTCACCGACACGGTCAAGGACTGCTACCACGGCAAGAAGAAGGTCGCCGACGTGCAGGCCGCCGTCGCGAGCTGGAAGTCCGGCGGCGGTGATCGCCTCAAGCAGTGGATGACCGAGAACGTGCTGAACAAGTACGGCACGGGGCAGTGACCGCGCCGCGCGCCCGGCGCCGGACCGGGCCGGGGTGGCGGGTCAGGCTGCGCCGGGACCGGTCGCTGCTGCTGATGACGGCCCCGGCCGTGCTGCTGCTCGTGGTGTTCAACTACGTGCCGCTGTTCGGGCTGGTGACCGCGTTCCAGGAGTACGACCCGCTGGTCGGGGTCCGGTACAGCCGGTGGGCCGGGCTGGAGCAGTTCGAGCGGCTGTTCGGCGACCCGCTGTTCTGGGGCGCGCTGACCAACACCCTCTACCTCAGCTTCGTCCAACTGGTGCTGTTCTTCCCCGTCCCCATCGCCTTGGCGCTGCTGCTCAACTCCTTGCTCAGCCAACGGGTGAAGAACTTCGTGCAGTCCGTGGTGTACCTGCCGCACTTCTTCTCGTGGGTGCTGGCGATCACCATCTTCCAACAGATGCTGGGCGGCGCGGGCGCGCTCAACCAGTTCCTGCGCGGCCACGACCTGGCCACCTGGGACGTGATGACCGACCCGGACACGTTCGCGCTGCTGGTCACCGCGCAGGTGGTGTGGAAGGAGGCCGGCTGGGGGATCATCGTGTTCCTCGCCGCGCTCTCCGCGATCAACACCGACCTGTACGAGGCGGCGGCGGCCGACGGCGCGGGGCGGTGGCGGCGGCTGTGGCACATCACGCTGCCGGGCCTGCGCGGGGTGATCGTGCTGCTGCTGGTGCTGCGCCTGGGCAACGCGCTGACGGTCGGCTTCGAGCAGCTGCTCATCCAACGCGACGCCGTCGGCCACGAGACGGCCGACGTGCTGGACACCTTCTCGTTCTACTACGGCATCGCCACCGGCGATTACAGCTACGGCGCGGCGGCGGGGCTGTTCAAGAGCGTCATCTCGCTGCTGATGATCTGGGGCGCCAACAAGCTGGCACACGCCTTCGGCGAAGACGGGCTGTACCGCAGATGACCCGAACACTCACACCCCGCACCACTCCAGACGTCAAGACCACGTCCGCGCCGCCGCGCCGCACGCGCCGGGACGGCCGCCCGCCGTGGGAGGAACCGCCCACCGTCGCGGGCCGGGCCGGCAAGGGCATCACCCTGGGCGGGGTCCTGGCGGTCGTGGTGGTGCCGCTGTGGATCGTCGTGGTGACCAGCCTGTCCACCCAGGCCTCGGTCAACCGGGCCGGCGGCCTGGTCGTCTGGCCCGACGAGGTCACCTTCGAGGCCTACCGGGTGATGCTCGCCGACTCCACCGTGCGCACCGCGCTGCTGGTCAGCCTGGGCATCACCGCCGCGGGCACGGTCGTGTCGATGGCCGTGTCGGTCCTGTGCGCCTACGGCCTGTCCCGCGCCCGTTCGCTGGGCCACCGCTTCCTGCTGGTGCTGCTGATCGTGACCATGTTCGTCAACGGCGGCCTGATCCCGACCTTCCTCGTGGTCACCGGCCTGGGTGGTTACGGGGAGTGGTGGGCGTTGATCCTGCCCGGCGCGGTGTCGGTGTTCAACATCCTCGTCCTGCGCTCGTTCTACTCCTCCACCTCAGCCGACCTGATCGAGGCCGCGCGCATCGACGGCGCGGGCGACTGGCGCATCCTGTGGTCGGTCGTGCTGCCCACCTCGCGCGCGGTGACCGCCGTGATGGCCCTGTTCTACGGGGTCGGCTACTGGAACTCGTTCTTCAACGTCATGCTCTACATGCCGACCGACAGCGAGAAGTGGCCGTTGCAGTACGTCCTGTTCACCTACGTCAACCGCGGCAACGCGCTGCCCGGCTCGGTCAACTCCGGGTTCGGCACCCAGTTCGCCCAGACCGCGCCCCTGTCGTTGCAGATGGCCGTCGTCGTGCTGACGCTGGTCCCGCTGCTGGTGGTCTACCCGTTCGTCCAGAAGCACTTCCGCACCGGCGTGCTCACCGGCGCGATCAAGGGGTGACCGGGCAGACTCGACGGACCCGGCCGGGCGCGGGTCCCGCGCAGACCGAAGCACAACCGAGCAGGAGCAGCGACGCATGGTGACACTCGCCGACGTGGCCAGGCACGCGGGCGTGTCCGCGAGCACGGTCAGCTACGTGCTCAGCGGCAAGCGCACGATCTCCGAGGAGACCCGGCGCCGCGTCGAGAGCGCCGTGGCGGAACTGGGCTACCACCCCAACGCCCGGGCGCGGGCGCTGGCCGCCCGCCGCTCGCACATCATCGCGCTGGTCGTGCCGCTGCGCTCGGACGTGTACGTGCCGATCATGATGCAGATCGCCATCTCGGTCACCGTCGCGGCCCGCAAGCACGGCTACGACGTGCTGCTGATCACCAACGACGAGGGCCCGGAGGGGGTCCGGCGGGTCGCGCTGAGCGGGCTGGCGGACGGCGTGATCCTGATGGACGTCGAACTGGACGACAAGCGCATCCCGGTGCTGCGCGAGCTGGGCACCCAGGCCGCGCTGATCGGGCTGCCCGACGACCGGGCCGGGCTGTCGTGCGTGGACCACGACTTCGCCGCCGCCGGCGCGCAGTGCGCGGACCACCTGGCCGACCTGGGCCACCGCGAGGTCGCGTTCATCGGCTACGGGTCGAGCACCTACCAGCGGCACGCCGGGTACGCCGAGCGGACCCTGGCCGGGTTCCGCGAGCGGGCGGGCGAACGCGGCCTGCGCTTCGTGCACCGGCCGTGCGAGGGCACCTACGAGAGCACCGCGGGGACGCTGGCCCGCATCCTGTCCGACCGGCCCGGCACGACCGGGTTCGTGGTGCAGAACGAGGGCGCCATCGGCCCGCTGCTCAGCCTGCTGCGCACCAGCGGGCGGACCGTGCCCGAGGACGCCTCGGTCATCGCGCTGTGCGCGGAACCGCTGGCCGAGCAGTACGCGCCCAGCCTCACCGCGGTCACCGGCCCGGCCCGGGAACTCGGCCGGGTCGCCGTCGAGCACGTCATGAAGCGCATCACCGCGGCCGGGCGCGGCCGACGGCCCGACGACGAACTGGTCCTGCTCAGCCCCGTCCTGACCGTCCGCGAGAGCACCGGCCCCGCCCCCAGACGCGACCCCGAACCCTGACCCGCGCTGCCCCACGGCCCCGGCTCCCCCACCGCCTGACCCCACCGACCACCTGACCGGCACGGCGAGGCCCTCCACCGGGGGGCCGGCCCCGCCGTGCCCCGATCCCGCCGGGAGCGCCCATGCACCCCAGCCTGACCGACCGCCTCGGCGGCCTCGCGTTCGGCGGCGACTACAACCCCGAGCAGTGGGGCCGGCGCGTCTGGGCCGAGGACGACGAGCTGATGCGCCGCGCGCGGGTGAACCTCGCGACGGTCGGCGTGTTCTCCTGGGCGCTGCTGGAGCCCGAGGAGGGCCGCTACGACTTCGCCTGGCTCGACGCCCACCTGGACCGGCTGCACGCCAACGGGGTCGCCGTCGACCTGGCCACCCCGACCGCGTCCCCGCCGCCGTGGTTCACCCTCGCCCACCCCGACGCCCTGCCGGTCACCCCCGAGGGCACCCGGCTGGTCCACGGCAGCCGCGACACCTACTGCCTGGCCGCGCCCGCCTACCGCGACGCCTCCCGCCGCGTCGCGTCCGCCCTGGCGCAGCGCTACGGCGACCACCCGGCGGTCGCTCTGTGGCACGTGCACAACGAGTACGCCACCTCGTGCTGGTGCGACCACGTCGCCGCCGCGTTCCGGGACTGGCTGCGCGACCGGCACGGCTCGCTGGACGCGCTGAACGACGCGTGGGGCACCGCGTTCTGGAGCCAGCGCTACGGCTCCTGGGAGCAGGTGCTGCCGCCGCGCGCCACCCAGTGGCACCACAACCCGGGGCAGGCGCTGGACTTCCGCCGCTTCGGCTCGGACCTCGCCCTGGCCGCCTACCGCGAGCAGCGCGACGCGATCCGCGCCCACAGCGACCGCCCGGTGACCACCAACCTCATGCTGCCCGGCTACCAGAACCTGGACCTGTGGGCGTTCGGCCGGGAGGTGGACGTCGTCGCCGTCGACCACTACCCGGACGGTCCCGGCCTCGACGCGGCGGCGGACACGGCGTTCGGCGCGGACCGGGCGCGCTCGTTCGGCGGCGGCCGGCCGTGGCTGCTGATGGAGCAGGGCGCCAACACCGTGCACGCGGGCGACCGGACGCTCGCCAAGGAACCCGGCGACATCCTGCGCCACAGCCTGGGCCACATCGCCCGCGGGTCCGAGGGCGCGCTGTTCTTCCAGTGGCGGCAGTCGCGGGCGGGCGCGGAGACGTGGCACTCGGCGATGGTGCCGCACGCCGGTCCGGACAGCCGCGTCTTCCGCGAGGTCGTCGCGCTGGGCGAGGTGGTGGCCCGGCTCGGCGAGGTGGCCGGGTCCACCGTGACCGCGCCGGTGGCCGTGCTGCACGACGCGGACGCGTGGTGGGCGTCCGAAGTGGACGGCCTGCCGTCCCGCGACCTGGACTACCACTCGGCGTTGCGGCGGGCGCACCGGGCGCTGTGGGACGCCGGGGTGGTCACCGACTTCGCCCACCCCGACCACGACCTGTCCCGCTACCGGCTCGTGCTGGCCCCCGCGCTGCCCCTGCTCTCCGACGCCGCCGCCGAGAACCTGCGGGACTACGTCGAGGGCGGCGGCACGCTGCTCGTCGGGCACTTCAGCGGGGTGGTGGACGAACGCCCGCACGCCCGGCTCGGCGGCTACCCCGCGCCGGCCCTGCGCGAAGCCCTCGGCGTCCGCGTCGAGGAGCACCGGCCGCTGCGGCGCGACGAGCGGATCACCCTGTCCGACGGCACCGGGGCCACGACGTGGAGCGAGCACCTGCGGCTGGAGGGCGCGGAGGCGGTCGCGACCTACACCCACGGGATGCTCGCCGGCCGTCCCGCGCTCACCCGACACGGCCGCGCCTGGTACCTCTCGACGCTCCCGGTCGACTACGGCGCGCTGGTCCGCCGCCTGCTGGACGAAACCGGCATCGAGCGCCCGTGGCCGCCCGGCGTGGAGGCGGTCACCCGCGGCCGGTGGCTGTTCCTGCTCAACCACGGCACGCACACCGTGCCACTCCCCCGCCCCACGCACGACCTGGTCACCGACCGGGTCGTGGCGCACGTCCCACCCGGCGGCTGCGCCGTGCTCCGCACCGACGAGCAGACGTGATGTCGTCCCGCTCATGCTTCTCGATCTCGAACCGGTGATCGTCTGAAGAGCCCCGCCCCGCGGGTCTCCTGCCCGCGGGGCGGCGAACTCCGTGCGTGGAGGTCAGATCCGCCATTGCTGGTTGGACTGGCCCGTGCAGGACCACAGCTGCAGCTTGGTGCCGTTGGCGGTGCCGTAGCCGGAGGCGTCGAGGCACAGGCCGGACTGCACGTTGGTGACGGTGCCGTTGGAGTTGACGTTCCACTGCTGGTTCGTGCCGCCGTGGCAGTCCCAGATCACGACCTGGGTGCCGTTGGCCGTGCCCGACCCGGAGGCGTCGAGGCACTTGGTGCCGTAGACGGTGAGCGCCTTGCCGCTGGTGTAGGTCCACTGCTGGTTGGTGCCGCCGTGGCAGTCCCAGAGCTGGAGCTGCGTGCCGTTGGTCGTGGTCGCACCCGGGACGTCCGCGCAGCGGCCGGAGGGGATGCCGACGATCTGCTTGCCCGGCGCGACCGGGTCGCCGATGCTGCCCGGCACCGAGCGCAGTGCGGAGTACCAGGTCGCGGCCATCTTGTCGTAGCCGGTGGCGGTGGGGTGGACGCCGTCGATCAGGTCGGCCGTGGTGAGGGCCGAGTGCATGTCGACGAGGCGCACGCGCTTGCCGGCGTTGACCTTGCTCTGCACCATGCCGGGGATGGTGGCGTTGTAGGCGCGGGCGGCGGAGTTCTGGCCGGCGTTGGAGATCGGGATGATCGTCGCGACGAACACGTCCGCGTTCGGGACGGTCGCGGTGATCTTGTCGACGAGGGCGCTCAGCCGGCCCGGCGCGCCGGAGAGGTTGTGGTTCTGGAGGACGTCGTTGGTGCCGATGTGCAGCAGGACCGTGCGGGGGTTGGTGTCGCGCAGCCAGGTGACGATGTTGGCGTCGATCTGGTCGATGCGCCAACCCGGGTGCCCCTGGTGGTCGTGGTCGCCGAGCGAGGCGGGGCCGTTGAACTGCGAACCCACGAAGTCGACCCGGTAGTTCCCGGCCCCGAACCGCTGCCACAGGCCGATGCGGTAGCCGCCGGGGATCTGGGTGCCTTCGGTGATCGAGTCGCCCAGGGGCATCACGCGGGTGCCGCCGTTGGACTCGGCGTGGGCGGGGGTGGGGGCGGTGGGCAGCAGTGCGGCGGCGACCAGGGTGGCAGCGAAGGCGGACAACCGCCTCAACCGTGCACGCATCGGGTTCTCCCTCATCGTCGAGGTGGAGATGTTAGCGCTAACAGTGGACTGGAGGCGGAGATCCGGTGTCAAGCGATCGACCACTTGAGACGGTCGTCCGCAAGCGCGAGTGGCGGCCGATGACTCGAACGTGGGCCACCGGGCGGTCTACGAGCGCATCGCGGCCAGGACCCGACAGGACGACTCCGGCGACCCCACCCGACTGGACCGCACCGCCACCCAACCCGCCGCGCCGCTTCTCCGGCGAAGACGGCCGCAAGTGCTTCGCGCGAAGGGTGGCGGACAGTGCCGCCGCCCTTCGCGCGAAGCGTCCGGTCAAGCCACGGTGCAGTTGGCGCCGTTGAGCGTGAACGACGTCGGCTCGGCGGTGTTGCCGGTGTGCGTCGCCTGGAAGCCGATGCTCACCGACCCGTTCGGCGCGATGTCGGCGTTGTACCCGACGTTGCGCGCCGTCACCTGGCCCGAGTTGGGCGAGTACGACGCGTTCCAGCCGCTGGTGATCGTTTGACCGCCCGGCAGGGTGAAGACCAGGGACCAGCCGCTGATCGGTGAGCTGCCGGTGTTGGTGATGACGATCTCCGACGTCAGGCCGGTGTTCCAGGCGTTGACGGCGTCGGTCACCCGGCAGCTCTCGCCGGGCGGGTTGTCGGTCGTCGTGGTGGTGGTCGTGGTCGTCGTGGTGGTGCTCGTCGGCGGGGTGTCGCCCTGGAACTGCGAGATGAACTTCCACGCCTCGGTCTTCGTCCACGTCCGGGCGCCGTCGTCGCAGCCGCAGCCCTCCACCGGGGCCGGGGCGTGACCGCCGTCGAAGGCCGCCCACTGGACCGGGTAGCCCGCTCGGCACGAGTACGTCGTGGTGATGTGCGTCCGGCTGCCCACCCCCGGTTCGCGTGGACTCTGCGCGGCGCAGCCGTTGTTGCGGACGAACGTGTCGCGCAGGCCCCGGCCCAGTCCGATGTTCAGGACGTTGTCCGAGATGCCGTGGATGCCGAAGTACGCGATCGGCTGGGTACCGCCGGCGCACCCGCTGAGCTGCGCGCCCGCGAACACCACGACCGCGCGGAACACCGTCGCCCGCGCGCACGCCAGCGCGTAGCTCATGCCGCCGCCGTAGCTGAAGCCCATGGCGAACCGCAGCCCCGTGTCCACGCACAGGTCGCTCTCGACGCGCCTGATGATGTCGTCGACGAACGTGACGTCCTCGCCGCCGGAGTTGGCCCAGCCGGCGTTGAAGCCCTGTGGCGACACGAGGATCGCGCTGTTGTTCGACTGCTCCTGCATCCCGTAGTACGCCCAGGCCGCGCCGCTGCTGCCACCCGTGGCGACGTCGTTCATGCTGCCGCCGCGCCAGTGGAAGCCGAAGATCAGCCGGTACTGCCGGGTGTTGTCGTAACCGTCGGGGACGCGCAGCACGAACTGGCGGCTCTTGCCACTGGTGGTGATGGTGTGCGTCCCGCTGCGCAGGGTCGGCGCCTTGCCGCAGCCGGCGCTGGCCGCCAGCGTGCCGACCGACGTGGACGACGTGGTGGACGTGGCCTGGCTGACGCCGGCGACGACCGCCGTGGCGACCAGCGCCACGGCCAGGAACACGGCGGCCGATGCCGGCCCGAAGAGTCTGTGCCTCGACATTGAGCAGCTCTTTTCTGCCGTCTACTGGGGGGTTGCGTGCGGCGGCGGATGGGGGCGCGGGTCCCGCGTGCCCTCAGCAGGTGGAGTTGGTCTGGGTCAGCAGGCCCAGGCGCCAGGGCAGCCGGTTGTACTCACCGCCCGCGTTGGGGTCCAGACCCTGGTACAGGTAGCTCAGCTTGCACGGGCTGATCTCCATCGTCTGGTCGACGTTGGTGCGCACCACCTCGCCGTGGCTGATGTCCCGGGTCCACTGTCCACTCGGGAACGTCACGTTGTTGGCGCGGGCGAACGGGTTGGCCTCGGTGTCGGCCAGCGCCGTCCACGGGCCGGTGATCTGCGGCGCGGTCCAGGAGCGGAAGTAGCGGCGGCCGTCGGTGCCGATCGCCTCGTGCACCAGGAGGTATTGCTGCTTGCCCGCGATCTTGTAGACGTTGGACGCCTCGAACAGCCGGTTCTTGTCCGCGTCCTGCATCGCGATCACGGTGTTGGTGAAGCCGTTGGGGAACTGCGACAGGTTCGTCTCCGACCGGTAGAGGTGGCCGTTGTCGTCGGAGGAGAACAGGTAGCACTTGGCGCTGTCGCAGACGGTCCAGAAGTCCACCCAGTAGCCGTTGCCGATGTTGTCGCGGATGATCTGCGGCATCCCGTTGGCGTAGAAGCCGCGCGGTGCGGACCACGTCGCCGGGTTGGCGATGTCGGTGTTGGTGGAGTACGAGGCGTTGTCACCGGTCTGGTAGACCAGGTACCACAGCCGTTGCGGCGCGAAGTAGAACACCTGCGGCGCGGCCTTGTAGCCGGTGCCGACGGCCGTGCGGTCCAGGTAGTGGTGCGGGGCGGAGGACGCCTGGGACCAGTCGGTGAAACTGGTGTACATCAGGTTGTAGCCGTCGGTGTAGGTCGAGGCGAACACGTGGTACTTGCCGTTGTGGTAGACCACGCTCGGGTCCTTGACCGCCACGTTGGGGTGGGTGGCGTCGGGCTTCGGGCTGATCAGGATGCCGCTGGAGGACCACCGGAAGCTCGACGGCAGGCTGCCGACCGGCGGGGTGCCCGTGGTGGTGGTCGTCGTCGTGGTGGACGTGGGGACCACCCCTCCGGTGCACGGCGTTCCGTTGAGGCTGAAGGCTTCCGGCGCGGGGTTGCCGCCGGTCCACGAGCCGTTGAAGCCGAACTCGACCTTGCCGCCGGTGGGGATGGACCCGTTGTAGGAGACGTTCTTCGCCGTCACCTGCGCGCCGCTCTGCGTCACGTCGGCGTTCCACGCCTGCGTCACCCGCTGGCCGGCGGGGAACGACCACGTGAGGGTCCACCCGTCGACCGCGTCGCCGACGTTGGTGATCGCCACGTTCGCGGTGAACCCGCCCTGCCACTGGGACGGGGAGGTGTAGGCGACCGAGCAGCCCGGCGCGGCCGAGGCCGGCGCGGAGACCGCCGTCAGCGCGGACAGGGCGGCGACCGGCGCGAGCGCCGCGACGGCGACCTTGGCCCGTCGCGACGAGAAGCGTCGTATCGAGAGCATGACCAGACCTTCCTGGGATCGGTCGGGCAGCCGAGCGTTTCGAAATTTTCGGCAGGGAAGCTGTTAACTTTCGGGCCAATGTAACGAGCGGGACACCCAGCGTCAACGCCGTCTTGTTAGCGCTCACGCGCCTTGATCTGCGCCTCCAAGGGCGAGATCGGCGGCTGCTTGTTAACGCGAACAAGTTATGGCTCAAGGCGCAGCAGCACGGCGGAAGGGGCGGTTGGCAGGGTGAGCGCGAGCCCGTTCGGGTGCGGTTCGCAGACCGCCTGGCTGTTGCTCGGGTAGAGCACGTCCACGTTGGCCGGCTCGGTGACGTTCAGCGTGGTGGTGGATTCGCCGCCGCGCCGCCACACGGCCAGGTAGGTGGTGGTGGGCGTGTCCAGTGCCAGGGCGATCCACGGGTCGTCCCAGGACGGCAGGCCCAGCGGCCACGACGGCAGCGCGTGCGGCAGGTCGGCGCGGATCTCCTTGTAGACGGCCACGGCCTCGTGCACGAGCGCGCGGGCTTCGGGGGTGAGTTCGGGAATGCGTCCCGACAGGTGCACCCGGCCCAGCAAGGCGGAGGCCATGGTGAACGCGACCTCGTCGAGGGAGTCCTCCGGCTGCGGGTACGCCCACACCGCGGCCTGCTCCGGGGTGACCGCGGTGGGCACGGCGGCGGCGATCGGCGCGTACCGGGCCAGGTCTTGCTGGTCGCTGGTGGATTGCACCTGCATCTGGGACAGCATCGCGTGGTCCATGCGCATCCCGCCCGAGGCGCAGTTCTCCAGCACCAGGTGCGGATGGCGGTCCAGGACGCCGTCCAGCCAGTCCAGGTGGGCACGGTGGTGGCCGAGCATGCCATCGGCGGGGCTCTCACCGGGGTGGCCGCTGGTGCCGGCCCGTGGTCGACGTTGTGGTCCAGCTTGAGGTAGCCGACGCCCCACTCGCCGACCAGCCGGTCCACGACCCGGTCGAGGTGGGCGCGGGCCGCGGGGTGGCGCAGGTCGAGCTGGTACCGGCCGCTTTCCACGACCCGCAGGCCCTCGCGGCGGAAGAACGCCTCCTCGGGCAGGGCGTCGGCGACCGGGCTGCGCGTCCCGACCACCTCGGGCTCCAGCCACAGGCCGGGCACCATGCCCTTGTGCCGGATGTGGTCCAGGACCTCGTGGATCCCTCCGGGGAACCGGGTCTGCGACGGTTCCCACGCGCCCACCGTGTCCCACCAGTTCTCCGCCTCGTCGGCGTACCAGCCAGCGTCGATGACGAAGTACTCCGCGCCCGCCTCCGCCGCCGCGTCGACCAACGGCAGCAGTTTCGCGGTGGTGGGGTCTCCCATCAGGCAGTTCATGTAATCGTTGAAGATGACGGGCAGCTGCTCGTGGTCGGGGTGCGGCCGGCGGGTCGCGCGACGGTGTTCGGTCATCGCGGCGAAGGCCTGGTCCGGGCCTTGATCACCGTAGGCCAGGGCCACCGGGACGGTCCGGAACTCCGCGCCGGGTTCGAGGGTGTGCCGCCAGCCGTGCGGGCTCTCGCACGGGCCGAACGCCGCCAGGTACGCGGAACCCTCGCGCTCGCCGCACTCCCAACGCCAGCCGCCCCCGTTGTGCTCGACCTGCCACACGTAGGTCCGCCCGGTCCGACGGTCGGTCAGGCCGCCCATCGGCAGCGTGCCGCAACTGGACCACGCACCCTGGCCGGCCAGCACGAACGCGCCCCGGCCGTAGCCCATCCGCACCCGTCCGCTGATCATCGGCGAACTCAGCCGCAGCGGCTCGCGCCGCCACCGGCACTCGGCGAACCAGTCGTTGTCCGCCCACATCACCTCGGCGTCGTCCAGGGCCTCGGTGAGGCACCCGACGGCGAGCGAGCTGACGGTTTCCAGGTGCAGGGCGGTCGGGCCGTCGTTGCGCAGCAGGACTTCCGCGCGCAGCACGGGGATGCCGTCGGCCAGGCGGTAGACCACCTCGGCGGTCAGGGCGGTCTCCGGGTCGTGGAGTTCGATCGTCAGCGTCCGCAGGCCGTCTTCGTGGGTCGAGCGGTGTTCCTTGTGGCGCAGCCGTTCGCCGATCGTGGTGTGGATGAACCGGTTGCCCGACCAAGTCCGGCCGTGGCCGGTCGCGGACACGGCCACCAGTGGCACGGGCGCGTCGGGGTGGTGCGCGCTGGGCGCGCTGAGCCGTTCCAGCCGGAGGACGTCGTCCTCGGTGAGGGCGAACTCGGCGGCCAGGTCGTCGTTGCCCCACTGGAAGCGCGTCACCACACCAGCCCGAGCCGGGCGATGTGGTCGGCCAGCGAGCCGGACAGCAGCCGGTGGTCGCGCGCCGAGTAGTGCCAGTCGCAGCCGAGCAGGTCCAGCGCGGCGCTGCCGTCGTAGCCCCAGAAGCGGACCCGGCCGTCGCCCTGGTCGTTGCGGTCCCGCACGACCTGGCGGGCGGCGTCGGGCAGGGTCCCGGAGCCGTGGGCGCTGACCAGGATCGTCGTGCCGGCGCCGTAGCGGGTGCGCAGCTTGTCCAGGAAGCCCTGGTAGGCGGACTTGTAGGCGGCGAGGAGGCTCTCCGGGGTCCACGGCTCGCCCGGGTTGATCGCGGTGGAGAAGTCGTTGGTGCCCAGGCCTACGACGACGAGCTGCGGCTTCCACGTGCCGGGGTTCTGCCACACGTCACCCTCGACGTGCAGCAGCGCGCGGTCGTAGAAGGTGCGGTAGGTGACGTTGGGGGAACCGCCGTTGTAGTTGCGCACCATGCCCATGCCGGAGAACGCGTTGACCTGGTAGTCGGCGTTGAGCGAGCGCGCCGTCAGCGCCCCGTAGCTCAGGTCGGTGTTGGTGTTGCGGTGGACCCCGCCGTTGGACGAGCAGTCCCGCTGGGAGGACATGTTGCCGTAGCCGACGGTCAGGGAGTCACCGATGAACTCGATCTGCCGGGTGCGCGCGGCGGGCTTCTCCAGCACCTGCCCGCCTCGCGCGGCCACGAAGCCGCCGAACCGCCCGGCCGCCCACGTGCTCTCGGTCCGCTTGACCAGCCGGACGCGGTGCTCGGTGTCGCTCAGGCCGTTCACCCAGTGGGTGGTCTTGCCGGGGGTGACCAGGGTGGCGACGGTCGTGCCGTCGACCTGCACGTCGTAGTCGTTGTTCGCGTCGTCGAGGACGATCCCGACGCCGGTGCCCCGGACGCGGCCCTCGAAGTAGACGCCGGGCCAGGAGTAGCGGGCGTCCGGGGTGACCCGGCCCGCGGTGTGGGCTCGGGCGAGCGGGTCGGCGGGCGCGGGCGCGCCGGTGCACGCGGTGCCGTTGAGCGCGAAGTCGGTGGGCGCGGGGTTGGACCCGCCCGCGTTGGCGTTGAAGCCGAACGACGCGGACGCGCCGGCGCCCAGGGCCGGGTTCCAACTCGCGTTGACCGCGGTGACCTGCGCGCCGGACTGGGTGGCCGTCGCGCCCCACGAGGCGGTGACCCGCTGGCCCGCGCCGAACGACCACGTCAGCCGCCAGCCGTTGACCGCGTCGCCGAGGTTGGTGACCCGCACGTCGGCGGTGAACCCGCCCGGCCACTGGTTGGTCACGTTGTAGTCGACCCGGCAACCCTCGGCGGCCTGGGCCGGGGCGCTGGCGATGGTGCCGGCCGCGGTCAACGCGGCGGTGAGGACGGCGGTGGCCGCCACCCGGGACCGGTGCACTGGGTGTCCTCCATGGATGGTCGACGCAGCGCGGAAGGCGCGCCGGGGAACGGGATCGACAGGAAGGCCGTGCGGTCATCTGTCCACTGTGGCCCGAACCGGCCGTCCGCACAGCTCCTGGGAACGCTCCCAAGAAGGTAGCGGAGATGTCCCGAACCGTGAAGACCTCAGTTCCGCCCGAACCCGGCCCCGGGACGGGCAGCGTGAACTCAGGTGACTCGGAACCCCGCCACCAACTCCGCCACCGTGTGCGCCCGAACCCCGGGACCGGCCACCTCCCGCACGTGGTCCTCCGCTGCTCCCGCCAACCCGTCGTAGAGCGCCGCGAACAGCTCCCGCGCGGGCTCACGCGGCCAGTCCGCCGGCAGCAACACCCGGGGCAACCCGGGATCCAGCACAGGCAACCGCCGATAGGTGTCCATCACCTCGGTACGGGTCCGGACCGCCTCCGCCCCGGTGATGCCACCAACCCGCCCCCGCACCGGCTCCCAGCGCCGGATGAACGCGTCGTACCGCCCGGCGATGGCGGCCGTGTCCCAAGCCTGCACCGGGTCACGCCCCACCGACTCCCCCAGGTCGACGTGCCGCGCCCGGAACACCGTCAACGCCCCGGAGGCCGGTCCCACCAGCTGTGACCGGACCTCACCGGTCAGGTCGTGCGGCGAGATCCACAACCCGTCGTAGAGCGGCGCGCACCCCAGCCACCGCAACTTCCCCCGCAACTCCCGCCGCCCCGCGACATCCCCCTGGGGCAACGTGAAGGCGATCAACGTCCAGCACCGGTCCCACTCGTGGTCCGGCGCCGGGGCGAAGATCACCCGACCACCGGCCGCCAACACGGCCGCCGCGCCCACCGTCAACCGGTAGGAACTGGTCCGCCCCCGCCGGCTGCCCTCCAGCACACCCCTGCGGGCCAACCGACTGATCGTGGCCCGCGCACCGGCGTGGCTCACCCCGGCCTCGCCGAGCAACGCCACGAGCGCCCCCGTCGGCAACCAAGCCCGATCACGCAGGGTGTAGTCGGCCAACAGGGTGACGGCCAACCCCTGGGGCGATCCCCCGCTCTGCCTGCGCGGCAACCGGACCCCGTCGTCCGGGAAGATCTCCTCGATGTCGTACGGGCTGGTCACGAGCCGACTCTAACCGGGCGATCGAGACGCGACGTTTGACAGTTCCCGGGCCCGCCGCCAGGCTGAGTGTCACACCGCCACCTTCCTCGACCGTGCGCGAAACGAAGGGGTCCAGCGCATGAAGGTCCTACCGAGCGTGGTGTTCGCCGCGGTGACCGCACTGACCGTCACAGCCCTGGTCACCGCAACTCCCGAACCGGCATCGGCCGCCACCCTGACCGAGGTCGCGAACTTCGGCGACAACCCCGGCGGGATGCGGATGCACGTCTACGTGCCCGACACCCGCCCCGCCGCTCCCGGCATCGTCGTGGCGATGCACGGCTGCGGCGGATCGGGGCCGGGCTTCCACCAGAGCAGCGAGTTCTCGTCGCTGGCCGACCGACACGGCTACGTCGTCATCTACCCGAGCGCCCAACAGCAGGCGGGCTTCGGCAACTGCTTCGACACCTGGTCCGACGCCGCCAAACGACGGGGCGGCGGCAGCGACCCCGGCTCGATCATCTCGATGATCAACTACGTCAAGCAGCGCTACGGCGCCGACCCCGGCAAGGTCTTCGCCACCGGTTCCTCCTCCGGCGGCATGATGACCAACCACATGCTCGCCCTGTACCCGGACGTCTTCAAGGCGGGCGCGGCGTTCATGGGCGTCCCGTTCACCTGCTTCGCGAACGCCGCCGACTACCCGCCGGGTTCCAGCAAGTGCACCGGGAGCGGAGGCGCCAACCGCACGCCCCAACAGTGGGGCGACGCGGTTCGCCAGGCGTACCCGGGTTACACCGGTCCACGCCCCAGGATCCAGCTGTGGCACGGCACCAACGACACCCTGGTCCCGTACTCCCTGCTCCAGGAGTCGATCGAGCAGTGGACCAACGTCTTCGGCCTGTCCCAAACCCCCACCAACACCGACACCCCCCAACCCGGCTGGAACCGTCGCCGCTACGCCGACAGCACCGGAACGGTCCAGGTCGAGGCCTACAGCATCCAGGGTGCCGGCCACACCCTCCCCAGCGCCGGCATGGCCGCTCAGGCCCTCGCCTTCTTCGGCCTGACCAGCCCGGGCACCACCACCACGACCACGACGACCACCACCACGACGACGACGCCCAACCCGGGCACCTGTCAGGTGACCGCCGCCATCAACGCCTGGAACACCGGCCTGACCGAGAACATCACCCTCACCAACACCGGTCCCACGACCATCAACGGCTGGACCTTGACCTTCACGTTGCCCGGCGGCCAGACCATCACCAGCGGCTGGAACGCCACCTACGCGCCGGCGTCGGGCCAGGTGACGGCGAAGAACGCCCCTTACAACGCCACGCTCCCGCCCAACACGCCCACGACCATCGGCTTCCAGGCCACCCACACCGGCAACACCTCGAAGCCGACCGGCTTCACCCTCAACGACACCCCTTGCACGATCACGTGAACCTCCGCGACCACTGCCGATGGGAAAGCCCGGCGCCCCGAGGAGGAGCGCCGGGCTCATCGCCGAGCAGAGCTAGAACTGGGACAAGAAGCGCCAAGCCTCACCCTTGGTCCAGGTCCGCACCCCGCTCTCACAAGCACACCCGTCCACCGGGCCCGGCATGTGCCCACCGTCGAACGCCGCCCACTGCACCGGATACCCCGCGCGACAACCGGAGTACGCCGTCGTGATGTGCGTCAGGCTGCCGCCCCCGGGCTCACGCGGACTCTGCGCCGTGCACCCGTTGGCCCGCACGAAGGTGTCCCGCAACCCCCGTCCCAGCCCGATGTTCAGGACGTTGTCCGAGATCCCGTGGATGCCGAAGTACGCGATCGGCTGGCTACCACCGGAACACCCGCTCAACTGCGCCCCCGCGTACACCACCACCGCGCGGAACACCGTCGCCCGAGCACAAGCCAGCGCGTAGCTCATCCCGCCGCCATAGCTGAACCCCATGGCGAACCGCTGCCCGGGATTCACGCACAGCGCACCCTCGATCCGCCGGATCATGTCGTCGACGAACGTGACGTCCTCGCCGCCCGAGTTCGCCCACCCGTTCCCCAAACCCTGCGGCGCGACGAGGATCGCGCCGTTGTTCGACTGCTCCTGCATCCCGTAGTACGACCACGCCGCACCACTCGTCCCGCCCGACGACACGTCGTTCATCGTGCCGCCGCGCCAGTGGAACGCGAAGATCAGCCGGTACGCCCGGTTCTGGTCGTACCCGGTCGGCACCCGGACGATGAAGCTGCGGGACTTCCCGCTGCTCGTGATCGTGTGCGACCCGCTGCTCAGCCCAGGCGCCTTGCCGCACCCGGAGCCACCCGGCGTGCCACCACCGTCGACCTTCGCCAGCTGCCACTGCTGGTTGGTCCCACCGTGATCGCTGTACTGCACGACATTCGCACCGTCCGCGGTGGACGCTCCCTGGACCTCGACCGCCTTGTTGCTGTTCCGGTTGATCAGCCGCACGTGGCCATCGGCCGAGTCGGCCAGCCGGAACTGCTGGTTGGCCCCACCGTGATCAGACCACTGCTGGACCGCCGCACCATCGGCGGTGGAAGCCCCCGACACGTCCAACACCTTGCTGGAGTGCCGCGCCTTCACCCGGTAATAACCACCGCCGGAGTCCACGAACTGGAACTGCTGGTTGGTCCCGTCGTTCCGCGTCCACTGCGAGACCCGAACACCGTCACCAGTGGCCGCGCCGTAAACGTCCAGTGCCTTGCCGCTGTTGCGGTTGACCAGGACGTACCAGGCATTGGTGTCCACGGTCGCCGCCGACGCCACCGGTGCGGAGAACCCGGAGAGCGTTCCGGCCAAGAGCAGCGTCACAGCGCCTGCGACAACGCCCCGGCCGCTCATGGCAACGTCCAGCGCTGGTTGGCGCCACCGTGGCAAGACCAGACGATCAACGCCGTACCGTCCGCCGACGACCCGGCGTTGGCGTCAAGGCACTTGCCCGAAGCGTTGACCAGCGACCCGTTGGGCCCGGCAGTCCAGTTCTGCGCGGAACCGCCGTTGCACGTCCACAACCGCACCGCACTGCCGTCCCCGGTGCCGGCGGCGTCCATGCACTTGCCCAACGCCCGCAGCGTCGATCCCTCGACGGTCCACTGCTGGTTCGCCCCGCTGTGACAGCTCCACAACTGGATCCGCGCACCATCAGCCGAGCTGTTGCCACTCACATCGACGCACTTCCCGCCGGCCGACCGGATCGGCCCGGTCCGCGGCGTGGTGCCGCCCAGCTCCTTGATGCGCACGTTGCGGAACGACACGTCGTCGCCGGTCCCGTGGTTCTGCAAGCCGATGTGCCCGGAGGCCAACGACCGGACCGGATCGGCGTTGGTGAAGTCGTTGATCTTCACCCCGTTCAGGAACACCTGGAGCCGCTCGCCTTCCACCAGCAGCTCGAACGTGTTCCACTCCCCCGGCGGGTTCAACGCCGCGTCCCGGGCCGCGGTGTCGGGCGCCTTGAACCCGTACACCGACCCGGTGGTCCGGTCCGGTGTGTCGGTGGCGTCGATCTGCACCTCGTACCCGTTGGCCATCGCCGAGTTCGGATCGGAACTGGCCGGGAACCCGACGAACACACCGGAGTTGTCGTCCCCGTCGACCCGCCAGTCCGCCTTCAGCGAGTACGACCGGAACTCGCGGGCGCTGTACCAGTACAGCCCCAGGCCGCCCGAGGACCGCAGGGTCGCGTCGGAGTTGGCGAAGCCGCCCGGCCCGGCCTGCGACCACCCGGTGGTGGAACCGTTGTAGAGCGCGGTGTACCCGGTCTCCGGCCGGCAGTCGGCCTTGGCCCGGCCGGACGCGTACCGCAGCCCGCCCAGCACCATCGACCGGAACCCGGCCTCCGAGTACGACGACTGCGTGTGACCGCTGCCGGTGTAGAACGACCGCCCGCTGCCGACCGACTTGCACCACGTGTGCGGGTGGTCGCCACCCATCGAGCCGCCCGAGTACGTCGACTCGTCCAACGTGGCCAGCACCCGGGCCGTGGACCGCGGGTTGGTCCGGTAGTTGTACCACTCGTCGGTGCGCACCCAACTGGAACCCAGGTGGGCGGTCGCCGGGTGCGCCCGGTTCTCCACCCGCACGGTCGCCTGCTGGATCGCCGGGTGCGACGAGAAGTACGCGCCCACCAACTCCCCGTAGAACGGCCAGTCGTACTCGGTGTCGGCGGCCGAGTGGACGCCGACGTACCCGCCCCCGCCCCGGATGTAGGACTCGAACGCGCTCTGCTGCGTCGCGTTCAACACGTCCCCGGTGGTGTTGAGGAACACCACCGCCTCGAACCGCGCCAGGTTGGTGGCGTTGAACTGGGTCGAGTCCTCGGTCGCGGTCACCGTGAAGTTGTTGGCCGCACCCAGGTCCCGGATCATCTGGGTGCCCACGGCGATGGAATCGTGCCGGAACCCGGCGGTCTTCGAGAAGACCAGCACGTCGTAGGGCGTGTCCACGGCCGCGGCCGGTGGCGCGCCGACCACCGCACCGGCGACCAACACCGCCGACGCGGCGCCGAACGCCCTTCTCACAAAGGATTTCATCTCGAACCTCCCACAGGCTTAGGGCAGCGTCCAGCGCTGGTTCGCACCGCCGTGGCAGGACCAGACGATCAGCGCCGTCCCGTCCGCCGTCGAAGCACCGTTCGCGTCGAGGCACTTGCCGGACGCGTTGACCAGCGACCCGTTCGCGCCGACCGACCAGTTCTGCGCCGTGCCGCCGTTGCAGGTCCACAACCGGACCGCGCTGCCGTCGGCGGTACCGGCCGCGTCCATGCACTTGCCCAGCGCCCGCAGCGTCGAACCCTGGACCGTCCACTGCTGGTTCGTGCCGCTGTTGCAGGTCCACAACTGGATGCGCGCCCCGTCAGCGGCACTGCCACCGCTGACGTCCACGCACTTGCCGCCCGCGCCGGTGATCGGACCGGTGCGCGTCCCGGTCGACGTCCCCAGGGTGAACGCGTCCACGTCGAACAGGAAACCGGTGCCACTGCCCGCGAAGGTCAGGTACAGCGGACCGGTCGTGGTCGGCACGTTGGTCAACGTCGCCGACACCTCGGTGAACGTGTCCCAGCCGCCGGTCACCGGCACGGTCGCGGTGCCCAGCACCGGACCACTCGCCGAGCCGGTGCGCACGGTGATCGTGCCGCCCGCCCCCGCCGACGACACCCGCGCGGTGAACCGGGTCGCGCCGGTCAGGTTGTAGGGCTGGAAAGCGATCCAGTCCCCGTTGTGCACATCGCCGACCGTGCGACCACCCTCGGCCGCGGTCTTGTCGTACAGCCCCACACCCGACTGGGACGTGTAGTGCTCAGCCTGCCGGTGGCGCAGTTGCAGGGTGTGCTGGGTGTGCGTGGTGGCAGGCGGGACACCGTTCGCGCCGTTGTCGGTGTACTCGGCGTCGAACACCGCGAACAGGTTCGCCGCCGTGTCGTGCTCGCCGTCCACGGGGATCTGGAGCGTGCCCGAACAGCCGGTCTTGGACGTGATCGGGTGGCCGTGGCTGTCGTGACCGAGGATGTAGGACACCTTCACCCGGGTGCAGTCGATCGTGCCGTCCTCGGCGTCGGTGACCGTGACCGTGTACGGGATGGTGTCGCCGAAGCTGAACAACGACCCGTTGGGCGGTGTGTTCAGCGTGACCACGGGCGCGGCGTTGCCGACCGTGATGGTCAGGTTGGTGCTGCCGGTGAGGCCACCGGGGTCGCGCACGGTGAGCGTCACCGTGTACTGGCCGTTGGCGGTGAAGGTCTTGCTCGGGTTGGCCGCGGTCGACGTGGTGCCGTCACCGAAGTTCCACGAGTACGTCAGCGCGCCGCCCTCGGGGTCCGAGGAGCCGTTCGACGAGAAGTTCACCGCCAGCGGCGCACCGCCGGACGTGCGGTCGGCGGACGCGTTGGCGATCGGCGCGCGGTTGTTGCCGCTGCCGATGTACTCGATGCGGTAGAGCGCGGAACTGGCGTCGCCGCTGCCCCAGCCGGTGCCGTAGTCCAGCACGTACAGCGCGCCGTCGGGGCCGAACGAGGCGTCCATGACCTGCGTGCCGCGCCACGGGAAGTCGCTGACCTGCCCGGCCGACCCGTCGGCGTTGACGTCCACGACCTTGATCCAGCGGCGGCCGAACTCGGTGGTGAACACGTGCCCGTCCAGTGACTGCGGGAACTTCACCGGGGACGGGTTGGCGGCGTCGTACCGGTAGACCGGGGCGCTCATCGGCGACTCCGACCCGCAGCCGAACGCGGCGAAGGAGCAGTTGTCGTACTTGATCCACGCGGCCCGCGCGGCGGGCAGGGTGCCCAGGCCGGTGTTGTGGGGCGAGTTGTTGACCGGCGCGGCGCAGTTGAACCGGCTGCCCGACGGCCCGGACGGGAACGTGAAGTCCACGTAGGCCTCGGCGGAGGTGTTGCCGCCCACGCAGTACGGCCAGCCGTAGTTGCCCGCCGAGGTGATCCGGTTGAACTCCACCATGCCCGCCGGGCCGCGGGTGCTGCTCGCCGCGCCCGCGTCGGGGCCGTAGTCGCCCAGGTAGATCGTGCCGGTCGCCTTGTCCACGTTGAACCGGAACGGGTTGCGCAGGCCCATCGCGTAGATCTCGGGCCGGGTGCGGGCGGTGCCCGGGGCGAACAGGTTGCCCGCCGGGATCGTGTAGGTCCCGTCCGGGTTGACCTTGATCCGCAGCACCTTGCCGCGCAGGTCGTTGGTGTTGCCCGCGCTGCGCTGGGCGTCGTAGGCGGGGTTGCGGCCCGAGCGCTCGTCGATCGGGGTGTAGCCGCCGGAGTCGAACGGGTTGGTGTCGTCGCCGGTGGACAGGTACAGGTTGCCGGCCGCGTCGAAGTCGATGTCGCCGCCGACGTGGCAGCACATGCCCCGGCTGGTGGGCACGTCCAGCACCGTGACCTGGCTGGACGTGTTGAGGGTGAAGTCGGTGTTGAGGGTGAAGCGGGACAGCCGGTTGACGCCGTTCCACGCCGAGAAGTCGGTTCCGGCCGACGGCGCGTCACCGCCCGGCGTGTTCAGCGGCGGGGCGTAGTAGACGAAGACGTGCCGGTTGGTGGCGAAGTTCGGGTCCGCCGCGATGCCCTGCAGGCCCTCCTCGTCGTGGGTGTAGACGGGGATGGTGCCGATCACGCTGGTGGTGCCGGCCGCGGTGGTGCGGCGGATGGCGCCGTTGCGGGAGGTGTGCAGGACCGAGCGGTCGGGCAGGACGGTCATCGACATGGGCTCGCCCATCTCGGCGACGCCCTTGGCCAGCTCGACCTGTTGGAAGTCGGCGGGGTTGACGCCGTGCGCGGCGGCGGGCGGCGCGGTCGCGGTGGTGACGGCCACCGCACCGGCCACCGCGAGCAGGGCGGCCGAGAGCGCCGCGGTCAGTCTGTTCTTCATGGGGGGTGACACCTTCGGTCTCGGGTCAGGCGCGGGTGAGGGTGAAGCGCTGGTTGGCGGCGCCGGTGTAGGTCCACTGGGAGATCCGCGCGCCGTCGGCGGTCGAGACGCCCCAGACGTCCAGCGCGAGGCCGGTGGCCCGGTTGACCAGGCTGACCACGCCGCCGCCGTGCTCGACCACCCGCCACTGCTGGGCCGCCGCGTTCGTGTCCGGCTGCTGGGTGACGTCCGCGCCGGACGCCGTGCCGGACGGTTGCAGCACCAACCCGCTGTGCCGCGCGCGGACCCGGTAGTGGCCCTCGCCCGAGGACAGGAAGTCGAACTGCTGGTTGAGGCCGCTGCCGGCGGTCCACTGGATCAGCTGGGCGCCCGCGGCCGTGGACGCGCCGGAGATGTCGGCCGCCTTGCCGCTGTGCGTGGCGACCAGCCGGTAGTTCACGCCGACCTGCACCCCGCCGCCGCCGGTGCCGCCGTTCAGCACCGACAGGACGGCGTCGTAGGCGGGCTTCTTGTTGCCGGATCGGTCGAACAGCAACGGGTTCTCGCCCGACCGCCACGAGTCGCTGTCCCGGATGCCCCACACCGTGATGCCGGTGCAGCGCGGGACGTTCAGGCAGGCGCGGACGGTGTTGGCGTAGCCGGTGGTGGGCGCGCCGGCGATGTCCAGCTCGGTGATCTGCACGTCCACGCCGAGCGCGGCGAAGTTGGTCAGCGTCGTCTGGAAGGTGGCGGGCGGTCCGCCGGAGCCGAAGTGCGCCTGGAAGCCGACGCAGTCGATCGGCACGCCGCGGGCCTTGAAGTCGCGGACCAGGGCGTACATGCCTTGCGTCTTGGCCGCGTTCCAGTCCTCGACGCTGTAGTCGTTGTAGCAGAGCTTGGCGGCGGGGTCGGCGGCGCGGGCGGTGCGGAAGGCCTCCTCGATGAACCCGCTGCCCAGCACGTCGCGGAACACCGAGGGGCGCAGCTGGGTGGTGCCGTCGGCGAACGCCTCGTTGACCACGTCCCAGGAGTCGATCTGGCCGCGGTAGCGCGTCGCGACGGTGGTGATGTGGTTGTTCATCACGCTGCGCAGGGTGGCGGCGTCGCGGATGTCCCGGACCCAGGTGGGCAACTGGGAGTGCCAGACCAGGGTGTGGCCGCGCAGGCGTTTGCCGTTGGCGCGGGCGTGGTTGGCGATCCGGTCGGCGCCGCCGAAGGTGAACGTGCCGCGGGAGGGCTCGGTGGCGTCCCACTTCATCTCGTTCTCGGCGGTGATGGAGTTGAACTCGCGGTTGAGGATCGTCGTGTACTGGCTGTCGCCCAGGCGGCCCGCGGCCACGGCCGCGCCGAAGTAGCGACCGCTCTGGGCCGCCGCCGCGCCGAGGGTGGTTTCGGCCGCTGTCGCCGGGGTCGGCACGAGCGTCACCGCGGCGGCCAGGGCGAGTGAAGCGGTGGCGGAGCGCAGGAGCGTCCGCCGCCATCGGGTCGGGCGGGTGTGCGGGGTCATGGTTCTCCTTCGCCGTTGGAGGATGGCCAGGTTTCCGGGAGCGCTCCCAGAAGTACGCGGTCGACGCGGCTGCCGTGCCGACCGCGTGAGTCAGCGAGCGGGTAGCAGCGTGATGGTGAAAGCGTCTTCGGCGGTGTGGTGCGGCAGGCGCACCGTCGTGCCGTTGTCGGTGAGGGTCACGACCGCGTCCCGCACGGTCACCGGCCCGTCCACGGCCGCGCCGCCGTTGTGCGGGATGCGTTCGACGAGCACGCGCACCCGGTCGTCCACCACGATGCCGCTCGTGGTGTCCAGGCGGCGCAAGCCGACCACGACGTCCCCGGTCGCCCGACCACCGACGAGGACCTTCGCGCCGCCGATGGTCTTCGTGGCGAAGGCGTCGTGGTCAACCCCCGGGGTCACCGACGCGGTCACGCCGGTCTGCGTGCCGTAGAACCGGTAGACCCACCACTCGCCCCTGGGCCGGTGCCGTCCGGACGCGTCCCGGACCAGCAGGCCGGCCAGGTCGTCGTGCAGGTCGCCGCCGGCGGCCCAGTTGGCGCGCAGGCCGTCCACACCGGCCCGTTCCAGCCGCGCGACGTACCACGCGCCGCCGGCGGGGTGCTGCTCGGCCGCGGCCCCGTACTCGTTGATCTGGTACGGGCGTCGGATGCCGCGGGCGGTCAGGCTCGCGTCGGCCGCCGCCGCGGTCGCCACCGGATCCCCGGGCAGCGTGTGCCAGCTGACGACGTCCGGCACGACGTCGTGCGCGCACGCGAAGTCCAGGAACCGCGTCCACCAGCCGGACTCGGTCGTCGGCGCGCCGGCCGTGCTGGGACCGACGACCGCGTGCGTCGGGAACTCGGCGCGCACGCGGCGGTGCGTGCGTCGCCACAGCTCCAGGTACTGCGCCTGCGGGCGGTTCCAGAACGCCGCGAGGTCGGGCTCGTTCCACAGGTCCCACCGCACGGGCGCGCGGGTCGCCCGGACGTCGGCGACCACGCGGGAGAGGAAGTCGTCGTAGTCGGTCCAGTCGCCGTCGTCGCCGGGGAACCGGGCGATCGGGTGGCCGTCCGCGCCCCAGAGGTCGTGCGGCAGCAGGACGAACTCGCCGCCCAGCGCGCGGGCGCGCAGCAGTTGGGCGCGGGTGGCCCGCCACCGCCGGTCGTAGCGGCCCGACACCCAGCCGCCCGGGCTGTCCAGCTGCGCGCCGCCCGCGCGCAGGGCGCGGAACCGGACGTCGTGGAAGAAGCCGTCCGGCGGGGCGGAGGCGTCCTCGGTCATGCCGTAGATGCAGCCGGAGGCCCGGTGCGTCGGCGCGCCGCCGGTCACGGAGAAGTCGACGCCCACGGACTCGTCGGGTGACGGTCGCGCGGTGATGACGGCGGCGGCGCTTAACCCGTGGCGGGTGGTGTCCACATCGAACTCCCGGAGCCGAACGAGGATCGAACCGGTTCGAGCGCTCGGATCACCGTACGCCGGGCTTCGGCGGACACACAATGGCCGCCACAACGCGAAACGTTTCGCGCAACTGTTTCAGCGGCGCCTGGCCCCGGTGCTCGACCGCAGCGTCACCGGCGGCACCAGCAGGGCGCGGCGGGGCTGCGCGGCGGGGTCGGCGATGCGCTCCACCAGCAGCTCCAGGGCGATCCGGGCCATCTCGACGGCCGGCACGTCGGCCGCGGTCAGCGGCGGGTGGAAGTCCTCCGCGAGGTGGTCGGCGACCACGCCGGTGATGGAGAAGTCGCGCGGCACCTCCAGGGAGGCGCGCTGCAACGCGCGTTGCAGGCCGGGCAGGGCCGCCTCGTTGATCGTCACCAGCCCGGTCACCCCGGGCAGGCGGGTGCGGATGTCCTCGAAGCAGGCGAACCCGGCCCCCGGCTCGTCGGGGCAGGTCACCACGTGCGCCCGGACACCGCGCTCCCCCGCCGCCTCCAGGAAGCCCGCGGTCGAGCGCGCGGCCGGCCCGTACCCGGAGGCGACCAGTTCCGCGGACCGGTTCACCAGCACCACCTCCTCGTGGCCCAGGTCGGCCAGGTGGTGCACGCACCGCCGGATCAGCGCGGCGTAGTCCACGTCCACCCACCACGACGCGCCGGGGTCCTGGACGTGGCCGATGGTGACGAACGGCAGGCCGCTGTCCTCCAGCCGGGCCACCCGCGGGTCGTCGAGCAGGATCTCCATCAGCACCACGCCGTCCACGCGCCGCCCGGCGACGATCCGCTCGAAGGACCGGTCGTGCCGGCCGCCGCTGGGCGAGACCAGCACGTCCAGGTCGTGCGCCGCCGCCGCCTCGACCACGCCCGCGACGAAGCCGAGTTGCACGCCGGTCAGCCGCGCGCCGGCGGGCGGGATCACCAGGCCCAGCGTGCGGGTGCGGCCCTCGGCCAGGGCGCGGGCGCTGGCGTTGGGGCGGTAGCCCAGCTCGCTGATCACGTCGTTGATCCGCTTGGCGGTGGCCTCGGCGACCGGCCGCTTGCCGCTCAGCGCGTAGGACACCGTGCTGCGCGCCACGCCCGCGCGCCTGGCGATCTCGCCGATGTTCATGCGCTCACCGTCCAACCGATTCGACGCGCCGTTCGACGCGTTCGACCACAGGCGATCATACGAGTCTTGCGCAGCGTTGCGCCCGTCATTACGTTGGCGTGACGCCGCTCCGCTCGAACCGGTTCGACCCGTGGAGCACACCCATGACGGAACTTTCCCGACGGCAGGCGATCGTGCTGGGCGCGGCCCTGACGTCCGTGGGCCTGCCTTCGACCGCGCACGCCGCGTCCCCGGCCGGCGACCTGTCCCTCTGGTACGACGAGCCCGCCGGGACGGACTGGCTGCGGGCGCTGCCGGTCGGCAACGGCCGGCTGGGCGCGATGGTGTTCGGCGGCACGGACACCGAACGCTTGCAGCTCAACGAGGACACCCTCTGGGCCGGCGGGCCGCACGACTACACCAACCCCCGGGGCGCGGGGTCGCTGGCGGAGATCCGGCGGCTGGTGTTCGCCGACCAGTGGACCCAGGCGCAGGACCTGGCCAACCGCACCATGCTGGGCGAACCCGCCGCGCAGCTGGCCTACCAGCCCGTGGGCGACCTGCGGCTGGCGTTCCCCGCGCCGGGCGCGGTGAGCGGCTACCAACGGTGGCTGGACCTGACCACCGCGACCACCGTCGTCACCTACGTGGCCAACGGGACCGGGTTCCGGCGCGAGGTCCTCGCCTCGGCCCCCGACCAGGTGATCGCCGTCCGCCTGACCGCCGACCGACCGGGTTCGATCTCGTTCACCGCGTCGTTCGGCACGCCGCAGCGCGCGACCGCGTCCAGCCCCGACGGCACGACCATCGCGCTGACCGGCGTCTCCGGCGACCACCGCGGCATCCCCGGCGCGGTCCGCTTCACCGCCCTGGCCCGCGCCGTTCCCAGCGGCGGCAGCACCACCAGCTCCGGCGGCACGCTGCGCGTGAACAACGCCGACAGCGTCACCCTGCTGGTCTCCATCGGCACCAGCTACGTCGACTACCGCAATGTCAACGGCGACCACGCCGGCATCGCGCACCGACACCTCAACGCCGCACCGGCCCACGACACGCTGCGCGCCCGGCACGTCACCGACTACCAGCGCCTGTTCACCCGCGTCACCCTCGACCTGGGCCGCACCCCGGCCGCCGACCAGACCACCGACACCCGCATCACCAACCACGCCACCACCAACGACCCGCAACTGTCGGCGCTGCTGTTCCAGTACGGCCGCTACCTGCTGATCTCATCGTCGAGACCAGGCACCCAGCCCGCGAACCTCCAAGGCGTCTGGAACGACCAGATGGCCCCGTCGTGGGACAGCAAGTACACCTTGAACGCCAACCTGCCGATGAACTACTGGCCCGCCGACACCACCAACCTGGCCGAGTGCCACGAGCCGGTGTTCGACATGATCGACGACCTGACCGTGACCGGCGCGCGGGTGGCGTCGGCGCAGTACGGCGCGGGCGGCTGGGTGACCCACCACAACACCGACGGCTGGCGCGGCGCGTCGGTCGTGGACGGCGCGCTGTGGGGCATGTGGCCCACGGGCGGGGCGTGGCTGGCCACCATGATCTGGGACCACTACCTGTTCACCGGGGACGTCGACTTCCTGCGCTCCCGCTACCCGGCCCTCAAGGGCGCCGCCCGGTTCTTCCTGGACACCCTGGTCGAGGAGCCGAGGCTGCGGGTCCTGGTGACCAACCCGTCGAACTCGCCGGAACTCCCCCACCACGCCGGCGCGTCCATCTGCGCCGGCCCCACCATGGACATGCAGATCCTGCGCGACCTGTTCGACGGCTGCGCCAAGGCCAGCGAGATCCTCGGAGTGGACGCGGACTTCCGCAGCCAAATAACGTCCGCACGGTCGAGGCTCGCGCCGATGAAGGTCGGTTCCCGCGGCAACATCCAGGAGTGGCTGCACGACTGGGTGGAACCCGAGACGAACCACCGCCACGTCTCCCACCTGTACGGCCTGCACCCGAGCAACCAGATCACCAAGCGAGGCACCCCGGCCCTGTTCGACGCGGCCCGACGCACCCTCCAACTGCGCGGCGACGCCGGCACGGGCTGGTCGCTGGCATGGAAGATCAACTTCTGGGCACGCCTGGAGGAGGGAACCCGAGCACACGACCTCATCCGAGCGTTGATCAGGCCGGACCGCCTGGCCCCGAACATGTTCGACCTGCACCCGCCGTTCCAGATCGACGGCAACTTCGGGGCCACCTCGGGCATCGCGGAAATGCTCCTGCACAGCCACAACGGCGAACTGCACACCCTGCCGGCCCTACCACCGGCTTGGCCGACCGGCAGCGTCACAGGCTTGCGCGGCCGCGGCGGCTACACCGTAGGGGCAACATGGGCCAACGGCCGTGCGACAACCATCACCGTCACCACAGACCGCACCGGCCCCGTGAAGCTGCGCAACAGAACTCTCACCGGAACCGTCGAACTCCACGACACCACAACCGGAACACCGGTCACGTTCACGCGCCCAGAGCCGGACGTGATCACGTTCGCAACCCAGGCCGGCCACACCTACCGCGTCACCGTGACGGCGTCAGGAGTGGTCGAGCCCGGCGTGCACTACCGACTGGTCGCGGTGCACAGCGGAAAGGCAGCGGACATCAACGGCGCTTCACAAACGCCAGACGCGCTGTTGATCCAGTGGACAACAGGAAGCGGCCTGAACCAACAGTTCGACTTCATACCATCGACCGACGGCCACTACCGCGTACGCGCCCGCCACAGCGGCCTGGTCCTCCAAGCGACCAGCACAACAAGCGGCGCGGACATCGTCCAACAACCAGACACCAACTCAACCGCCCAACAGTGGCGCCTGGTAGACCACGGCAGCGGCACGATCTCGCTGATCAACCGCCTGAGCGGCCTGGCCCTGGACGTCTGGCAAGCCGCAACCACAGACGGCACAAAAATCTCCCAATGGTCCGTCACAGGCGCAACAAACCAACGCTTCCACCTGAACCCCGCCTAGCGCCGCAGGCGCGCTCTTCACCGGGCTGCCAAGCCACAGGAAGGGCCTCGGTTCGTTCCCCGTACGGCCTGGGCGCAGCCCAACCACAGATCGCCGGGGTCGGCCTGAAAAAGTTTCGCGAGGAACGAGCGAAAGTTTTTTGGCCGACCCCG